>CAYXVM010000144.1:0-5383 GCA_964468465.1 uncultured Clostridium sp. | reverse complement strand
CCGCTTCCGGCAGCTGTTCCAGACGCTTCACCGGGCATCGCCTCCTTTCAAAATGGTTTCAAGCTTTTTGCGTCCGCGGCTGAGCCGCGAGGAAATAGTGCCCTCAGGCAGCTCCATCATCTCGGCAATTTCGGTTTTAACGGTAATAACGCACTCGTCTTTTGACGGGTTTACTTCTTCGGCGGCAATAAAATGTTCGGGACGAATGCCAAGAATGACTTCCTTGCCGATATAATCCGCAAGATATTCGGCTTTTACTTTTGATACCGTCAGTTCATATCCCGAGAACCGAGCCTTTAGTTTTTCACCGTCTTTTATGATTGTTGAATTGATAAAATTCATCTGAGGTGAGCCGATAAAGCCCGCAACGAACATGTTGGCAGGCTCGTTATATAGCATCTGCGGAGTGTCAAACTGCTGAATGATGCCCTTATCCATAACAACTATTCTGTCCGCCATGGTCATTGCCTCGGTCTGATCGTGCGTGACATAGACAAAGGTTGTCTGAAGTCTTTTATGAAGCATTGTTATCTGGCTTCTCATTTCGGTTCTGAGCTTTGCATCAAGATTTGAGAGAGGCTCGTCAAGCAGGAACACCTTGGGGTTTCGGACCATAGCCCTGCCGAGCGCAACTCGCTGCCTCTGACCGCCCGAGAGAGCCTTGGGCTTTCGCTCAAGATAAGGCTCAATTTCAAGGATTTTTGCCGCCCACATGACCTTTTCGTCAATCTCTTTTTTCGGAAGTTTTTTGAGCTTCAGTGCAAACGCCATGTTTTTATAAACCGTCATGTGCGGATAGAGAGCATAGCTCTGAAAAACCATTGCTATGTCTCTGTCCTTTGGCGGAATATTGTTAACCTTTTTATCGTCAATATATATTTCACCCGAGCTGATGTCCTCAAGGCCGGCAATCATTCTCAGCGTTGTTGATTTTCCGCAGCCCGACGGGCCGACGAGAACAACAAATTCCTTATCCTTTATTTCCAATGACAGGTCGGGGATAACGGTGACCTTTCCGTTATCAAACGATTTAACAACATCCTTGAATTTTATTGTTGCCATATTAAGCCTCCGTTGAATGTTTATCCTTTAACTGCGCCTGCCAGAACGCCACGGATAATATATTTCTGGCAGAACAGATAAAATACAATTATCGGCAGAATTGTCAA
Organism: uncultured Clostridium sp.; assembly: GCA_964468465.1. Classification (GTDB taxonomy): domain Bacteria; phylum Bacillota; class Clostridia; order Oscillospirales; family Acutalibacteraceae; genus CAG-177. The sequence continues at coordinate 4,214 of CAYXVM010000144.1, read as the reverse complement.
AACAAGCATCGCCATGAGCGCACCCATATCCTTGTTGCCGTAGCCTCCCGTCAGAGCCATCTGAATTGCAACGGGGAGCGTTCTGTTGCTGCCCGAGCCGAGAACAAGATAGGGGAGAAGATAATCGTTCCAGACCCACATCGCATTGAGAATTGCAACTGTTATTGCCGTCGGCTTCAGAATGGGGAAAATTATCAGAAAGAAAGTTTTTAAGGGGCTGCACCCGTCAATAACCGCCGCCTCCTCAATCTCGGTCGGAATGCTTTTGATGAATCCGCTGAACATAAACACCGAAAGCCCTGCGCCGAATCCGAGATAAATGAAAATTATGCCGAGGCGGTTGTTGAGATTAAGCTCAAAGGCGTAGTAGGTCATTGTATACATGACCATCTGAAACGGAACTATCATGCTGAAAACAAAAAGATAATAAAGCAGCTTTGTGAATTTGTTCTTGACTCTAACGAGATACCATGCGGTCATCGAGGTCAGCAGAACGATTCCCGCCACAGAAAAAACGGTTATGAATGCAGAATTTGCAAACGCACGGCTGAAATCCGCCTGAGTAAAGCCCTTGATAAAATTTTGAATTCCTGCAAAGGTTTCAACGTTCGGCAGAGAAAAAGGGGATTGCGAAATATGAAAATTGCTTTTGAATGAATTGATAAGAATAATGACTATCGGAGCAAGAAAAACCACCGAGATTATAAATAAAAGGATATATAAAAGCGACTCTTTGAACGCTCTGCGTGATTTCATCAGTGCTCAACCTCCTTTTGGCTCGTTGCCCTGAGCTGAATGAATGCAATCAGCGCAACGATTAAAAAGAAAATGACAGCCTTTGCCTGACCGATTCCGTGCCACGAGGCAAGCTGAAGCCCGGTGTGGTCATAAAATGTTTTGTATATATCGAGCGCAAGCAGGGAGGTGTCGGGAGATTTGCCGTTGAGCGCAAGGTTCTGGTCAAAGAGCTTGAATGAATTGGTCAGAGTCAGAAAAGAACAGATTGTAACCGACGGCATAACCATCGGTATAGTGACATGAAAAAGTGTCTGTGTCGGAGTTGCGCCGTCAATTGCCGCCGCTTCGTTCAGATACTCGGGTATATTCTGAATCCCTGCAATATATATAATCATCATATATCCGATAAGCTGCCAGTTCATCAGAATGACAAGCCCCCAAAAGCCGTATTTCGGGTCATATGTGATATCAACGCCGAAATAGCCGAGCACGCCGTTGATGATAAGGCTCCATATATGACCGAGCACAATTCCGCCGATAAGATTCGGCATAAAAAATACGGTTCTGAAAGCGTTTGTGCCTTTCAGCCCCTTTGTCAGCAGCAGAGCAAGCGCAAAGGCGAGAATGTTTATCGTGATAACGGAAACGACGGTGAATTTAACCGTCAGCCAAAGCGAATTCAGAAAGGTTTTGTCGGTTGTGAATATTTTAATGTAATTTTCAAGCCCGACCCAGGTGCTTTCGTTAACAACCTTGAATTTCGTGAATGAAAGATAAACGCCGCTGATAAACGGAACGGCGAATGAGACGAGAAAAGCCGCAAGGGTCGGCAAAACGAATATGGGAAAATATTTTTTAAGCGTTTTGTGCATATTATCAACTCCGGGAATTTAGCGGCTGCTCCGCACCGACGGAAGTTCAGGAACAGAGCAGCCTTGTATTTGAAATTATGCCCCGAATTCGTTTTTCCATTCGTTAACGGCGAGCTTTTTGACTTCGTCCCAAGACATTGTGCCTTGTGCGTATTTCAGCAATGCCGCTCCGAGATTGTCTTTGTAATTCTGACTCGGGAAAACGGTGAAGTTCCACGGCAGATTAGTGATATTATCCATGTTCATCCAGCGGATAACTTCTCTTGCAAGCGGGTCATCGGGCGTTTCGCCCTCCTCAAAGGTGTCAAAAGGAGCGATGAATTTAAGCTCTTCGGTAACAAATTTTTTGCCCTTTTCAGAGCTGTAGAGCCAATAGAGGAAGTCTGCCGCCGCTTTCTGCTCGGCGGCGCTTGCTTTTGCGTTAATGCAGATAAAGTTTTCCGTTCCGATGCAGATTCCCGTGTTTTCTTCACCAGGAGCGCCGGTGTAAATCGGGAGGAACTTGATGCTTTCGGGCGCAACCTTGTTGCCCGTAACTCCGAGAATCTGAGACGCACCCCAATTTCCGTTCTGCACCATGGCGCATTTGCCAAGAGCAAATTCAGCCATTGAGGAAGTGACATCGATTGTTCCGAGCTGCTTTTTGTCGGTCGTTGAATTGTTGATATAAAGATCAAAAATATTCTTGAATTTGTCGGAATAGGTGAAATCAATCGTTTTGTAGTCTTCGCCCGTGAAATCCGTGTTTTTGTCGTTGAATTCAAGCGTCAGGGGAATATTCATCAGGTGAGTCTGCCAACGCCAATCTTCGCCGGTTTTAAGAGAGGTTGAGGCAAAAACGCCGTCAATTCCAAGCTTATCTTTATTTGCCTGCATGTCCTCAACAACGGCTTTCAGAGCGGAAAAGCTCCTGATATCGTCAGCCGATGAATAGTCTGTCTTTTTGTCGGGCAGAGCAAAGTAAGCGTCAAGGATTTTTGAATTATAAATTATTCCGTAGCCCTCAACGACATAAGGAATGCCGTAAACGCCGCCGTCGGAGGTAACTGCAAGGGTCTTGTCTTTCAGATGCTTATAAAGCTCGGTGTCTTTAAGGTCGGCGCAGTATTCCGACCATGAGGCGTAACCTATAGGGCCGTTAATCTGAAAAAGAGTCGGAGCGTCGCTCGTTGCCATTCTTGCGGTCAGGGTTGATTCGTAAGTTCCCGATGCGGCGGTTTCAACAATGAGTTTAACGCCGGTTTCGTTTTCGTATTCTTTAGCAATCTTGTCATAAACCTCTGCAATTTCGGGCTTGAAATTAAGATATCGGATAACCTTAACCGTTTCGTTTGCATTGTTTCCGCCCGAGGGATTAACGGTGTTTGACGGGTTTCTGTTACAAGCCGTAAATGCGCAGAAAATCATAACTGCCGCCGCAATAATCGCTGCTGTTTTCTTAATCATTTTTATTTACCTCCGTTTAAGAGTGATGTAATACAGCCTTGTTTAACATCGGACAAGGCTAATAGTATTATTCACCCGAAAATCGGCGTTAATTCATTTTCTTCCTATTTGCATCAGAACGCAAAAAAACAGATTATCGGCAGTCCCTTTCGGAAAAATCGATAATCTGTTTAATTCATTTATTCAGTTTGCTTTTGACCTTAGCTTTGTTTATCGGAAATTATGAACCGTAAGCCGATGAATAAGCAAGGTTTCTTCTGATCTTGTCGCAATAGTCTTTTTCAATCTTTGAGGTTCTCTTGTCGTTTTCAACAAGTGCATATGTGCCTTCTTCGCCGAGAAGATCTTCGCTGTATGCTTCAAATGCTTCCGAACCCTTTGTCTCTCTGATTGAATTCTTCCAATCGAGGTCTTCGGTGTTATCGCTGACAAAGAACATGATGTGATAGCCGTAGTCGGTTTCGATTATACCGGTGTCGCCGGCTTTTCTTGCTGAATCAAAGCTCCAATCAAGGAAAGGCTCAACATAGTTGTCACTTATTCTGATATTTTCATAAAGACCGCCTGTTGAAGCGGAGCCTTCGTCCTCGGTGTTTTCCTCTGCAAATGTTGCAAAGCTGTCTTCGCTCTTGTCGCCCTTGAGCCACTCGTCATAAAGAGCCTTTGCCTTGGCGTATGTTGCCTTCTTCTCTTCATCCGTTACATTTTCGGAATCCTCTGCGTCGAACTTAACAAGGCAATGACGAACGCTGACGCTGTTGGTTGCGAAAGAGGGCTTAACGCTGATGATGATATAAACAGCCTTGTCGCCGGTTATCATTGTCTTATCTCCTGCCTTGCGGGCGTTATCAAATGCCCAATCAGCGCCTTTTTCGGAAATAGCGGAGGTAAGAGATGAATATGAAGCGTTTTCGCTGAGAGTTGTAGGATCGGTGTCGTCCTTCTTCTCTTTATCCTTATTCTTATATTCCTTTGCGGCTGAGATAAGTGTATCTTCGTTTGTTACCTTTTCATAAACAGCCTTTGCCTCTGCAATGACCTTATCGTTAGCTTCTTTCTGTCTTGCGGCGAGAGCGTCGTCCGATTCGCCGTCATTGGCTGTCAGAGTAGTGAATGCAAATGTGAAATAACGAACATCGGTGTAGTTATAATTCTTGG
>CAYXVM010000143.1:0-5411 GCA_964468465.1 uncultured Clostridium sp. | reverse complement strand
TTCGAACCCTAGGTGAGTTTCCCCACACAGCATTTCGAGTGCTGCACCTTCGACCTCTCGGACAACTCTCCGTATTAACTTTTCAGCCTTTGTATTTTAACAGATTCAGCCGCTGTTGTCAATCGGTTTTTGGCTTTTTGTTGACATTTTTTGTTCCGGGTTTAATATTTGTCAGAAAGACATAATCATTTGTAAATCACCGTTCCGGGCGCAAACGAGCTTTATTATATAATAAATCGTGAAAAGGTCATTATTTGTCCACCTTACAAGCTATAATATCCTTACACTTAAATTTTGAAAAAGGGTGATAGCATGGACAGAGCAAACAGCGATCTTGATTTATTACAGAGCGAGCTTACGGAGGAGCGAAAAAGAAAGGACGAATTATTAAAAAGAATCGAGCGGAACATCAGTCCCGTTCACGAATCCGACGCAGACAAATACTTTGCGCTTAAAAAGGGCAACAATTATTATGAATCCGTCAGTGAGCTGTATGAAAACATAAGCGGTCTGAAAGGATATCTGAAAGTGCCTTACAGGTTTGAAATTATTGATGTTCTTGAAGCCATGAAGCTGGCTTACGGCATAATTGACGAAGAAAAAGTCAAAGGATATCATCGCTCCGATGTTCTCATCGGCATGGACGGCGAATGGATAACGGAGCGTGCGGAGAACATCCGAAAGCACTGGGAACATACAAGGGATTTTCACGAAAATGTGCACGGTAAAGCCCTTGCGAGCAAAAAGTGAATATCACCCTTGACTGAACTCCCGGTTTTGCCGGGAGTTTTATTTTTTTACCGAATTGCATTCAAAAAAATAATGTTAAAAATGAATAATAAAGACATTTTTTTTGCGAAAAGTGAGATTTTTTAAAAAAATCAAAAATTTTTATGAAATAAACCGCAAAAAATCGACATATATATATGAGAGGAAAAATTTTAAAAGGATTGGAGAAGCGAATATTTTGTATAAGTATCAGATGTTTGCCGAAAGACTTAATCATCCGGATAGCGGGAATTATACCGCATTCGGCATTGCGGTTTACAGTTCGGTTGACAACAATCCGAAAAAGCTAATGAACATATCGGATATTTCGACCGACAAAAAGCTTGTTGAGGATTTGTGCGAGCTTTGCAACCGTGAACAGCTCGAACCCGTTCATCTTTTCGATGTGATAGACGATATGATTTTTTGAGCCGAATGCCGCAAAAGCATTCTTGGCTGTATTATGGGATAACCATACACTTTTTAGGATGCTAAAAAACGTTAATTGAAATGTCAGAAAAATAATTCAAAACATCATTGTAATAAGACAAGCCCTATGTTAAAATAGAATTATGGTTTTAAGAGGTGGTCAGGGCGAAAACGGTAAAATGCAAAAGCCGTTCACAGGTGCACCGTCTTTGCCGCATTTATTCAATGAACAGGAGAACGCAAATGAAATTTATTCATCTGTCCGATCTTCATCTAGGCAAGCGGGTTAATGAATTCTCAATGCTTGAAGATCAGGAATTTATTCTGACAAAAATAATCAACATAATTGACGGAGAAAAGCCCGACGCCGTTATCATTGCGGGCGATGTTTACGACAAATCCGTACCGAGTGCTGAAGCCATTCAGCTTTTCGACGATTTTCTTTGCAAGCTGGCAAAACGCAGGCTTCAGGTGTTCGTTATCAGCGGAAATCACGATTCAGCCGAACGCATGGCTTTCGGCGGCAGGCTCATGGAATTGAGCGGCGTGCATATGTCGCCCGTCTATAACGGCAATGTTGAGCCGATCAGCCTTGAAGATGAATTCGGCAGGGTCAATTTCCGGATGCTTCCGTTTGTTAAGCCTGCCAATGTCCGCAGATTTTTTGAGGATTGCGAAATCGAAAGCTATACCGACGCAGTCCGTGCGGCTGTTGAAAGCATGAATGTCAACACCGCCGAGCGTAATGTTATCATCACCCACCAGTTCGTTACGGGTGCGGAAAGAAGCGAATCCGAGGAAATCTCCGTCGGCGGTTCTGATAATGTTGACGCAAGCGTGTTTGACAGATTTGATTATGTTGCACTCGGTCACATTCACGGCCCTCAGAACATCGGAAGCGAAAGAATAAGATACTGCGGCACTCCGCTGAAATATTCGTTCTCCGAAGCAAAGCACAAGAAGTCCGTAACGGTTGTTGAGCTTGGAGAAAAAGGCAGTCTTGAGGTTCGCACGGTTGCTCTCGAACCCAAACGGGACATGCGTGAAATCAAAGGCACTTATGCCGAAATCACCCTCAAAGAGAACTATATCAACACCGACACCGACGATTACATGCATATCACACTCACCGATGAAGACGATATCCCGGATGCCATCGGCAAGCTTCGGGTTATTTATCCGAATCTGATGAAGCTTGACTATGATAACAACCGCACACGAAGCGGCGCAAAGCTTGATGTCATTGAAAACATTGAGCACCGTTCGCCGCTCGACCTTTTCTCGGAATTCTATGAAACACAAAATAATCAGCCCATGACGGACGAGCAGTCTGCATTCATGAAATCGCTGATTGAGAGTATATGGGAGGATGAAAAATGAGACCGATAAAACTTATAATGTCGGCTTTCGGCCCGTATGCGGGCAGAACCGAAGTTGACTTTGAAAAGCTCGGTGCAAGCGGTCTTTATCTCATAACCGGCGACACGGGCGCAGGCAAAACAACGATTTTTGATGCAATCGCTTTTGCGCTTTTCGGCGAGGCAAGCGGAGATCTGAGGGAATCTTCAATGCTCCGTTCAAAGTATGCCGACCTTGACACTCCGACGGAGGTTGAGTTGACATTTCTTTACGGCGGCAAGGAATACACCGTTAAACGCATTCCCGAACACGAACGCAAATCCAAAAAAGGTGACGGCGTTACCGTTCAGAAAGCGGAAGCGGAGCTGACCTTCCCCGACGGCAGAAACCTAAGCAGAATCAAGGATGTCAACACGGCGATAACGGAAATCATCGGCGTTGACCGCAATCAGTTTTCGCAGATTGCAATGATAGCTCAGGGCGATTTCAGAAAGCTGCTGATTGCCGATACCAAGGAGCGCCAGGAGATTTTCAGAAAGATATTCAAAACCGATCGCTATCGGATTTTGCAAGACAGAATAAAAAACGAATATTCGCTTGTCAAAAACGAATATGACGCCGCTCAGAGAAGCGTCAGGCAGTTTATCGGCGGAATACAGTGCGATGAAAACAATGTTCTGAGCATTGAAGCTTCAAAAGCGAAAAACGGTGAAATGACCGTTGAGGATGTTATTGAGCTTATTGAAAATATTCTTGAAAATGATAAAAAAGCGGAGTCCGAAACCGTCGGGAAACTGAGCGTTACCGAAAAAAAGCTTGAAGCAGTCACGGGCATTCTTGCAAAATCGGATGAACTGATAAAAGCTCGGTCCGAGCTTGATATTTCCGAGAAGTCATACAGCCGCATGATGACCGAATTTGAGGAAATAAAGCGTTCTCTTGAGATTGAAAAAGCCAAAAAGCCCGAGCAGGAACGGCTGGCAAAGCAGATAGCGGTTATCGAGGCGGAAATACCGAAATATGACGAATTAAGTGCCAAAACCAGAGAATCGGAAACGCTCTTAAAACAGCTTCTTACGGATAAAAAAGACCTTGAGTGCTACATTGAAGCCGCAAAAAAGATATCCGATGACCTTGAAAAGATGAAAGAGGAGCAAAAATCTCTTGCTAATGCGGGCGAGCAAAAAGAAAAGCTTTTCAGGGAAAAAGAACAGCTTGAAGCCCGTAAAACGGCGCTTGAAAATCTTATCAGGAAGCTGACGGGGCTTGATTCCCTCAACAACAGCCTGGAAACGGCTCAGAACGCTTATCATGCCGCCGCAGGCAAAGCGGAAAGCGCAAAAACCGTTTACGAAATTAATTACAAAGCCTTTCTTGATGAGCAGGCGGGAATTCTTGCGGAGAATTTAACAGAGGGAGTCCCCTGCCCCGTCTGCGGCTCAACAGACCACCCGAAGCTTGCCCGAAAGTCGGCTGCGGCTCCGACGGAGGCTGATGTTGATGCGTCAAAATCAGAATTTGACAAGGCGCAGAATTATGCCGCCGAACTGAGCAGAAAGGCAGGCGAAATCAAGGGCGAAGTCAATGCACAGAAAGAAGCCGCAGAAAAGCTTATCTCGGAGCTGATCGGAGAATGCGAAATCACGGAGGCATCTGCAAAAGCAAAAGGAATCATCGCAGAAAAAGAAGAAACTCTCAAAAAGCTTGACATTCAAATCGCTTCCGAGGAGAAAAACGCAAAACGCAAAGCGGAGCTTGACGAAAAGATACCTTTCTCGGAGAGCAGAATCAAAAAAGCGGAAGAAACAACAACAAATTGCAGGCAGAATATTTCTGCACTAACCGCATCACATGCAGAGAAAGAGAAACAGCTCAAAGCTCTTGCCGAAAGCCTTAAATTTGAGAGCAAGTCAGCCGCATTAATGCAGAAATCCGCTCTTGAAAATGCTCTTTATTCAATGCGGAAAGCCCTTGAAAACGCCGAAAAGTTATTCAGCGAATCGGAGAAAAGCCTCACAGAGCTTGCAGGCAAAATAAAACAGCTCAAAAAGCAGTTATCGAATTCGGAAGCAGTTGACAGAGAAGCGGCGGAGGCTGAAAAGTCCAGGCTTTTGCTTGAAAAATCCGCCCTTTCAAAGTCGCAGAAAGATATCGGCATACGAATTGCGGTCAACACGGAATGTATTAATAATATCAAGAAAAAATCCGATGAGCTTATTGAAATTGAAAAGAAAAAAATCAGTCTCAACGCTCTCAACAACACCGCCAACGGCAATATTTCGGGCAAAGAAAGAATCATGCTTGAAACCTATATTCAGATGACCTATTTTGATCGCATTATTACCCGTGCAAATTCACGGCTGATGAAAATGTCGGGCGGTCAGTATGAATTAAAGCGCAGTGAATCCGCCGACAGCAACCGCAGCCAGAGTGGGCTTGACCTTTCGGTTATCGACCACTATAACGGCTCGGAAAGAAGCGTCAAAACCCTTTCGGGCGGCGAAAGCTTCAAGGCTTCGCTTTCGCTTGCGCTCGGTCTTTCCGATGAAATTCAGTCCTCGGCGGGCGGAATCAGGCTTGACACGATGTTTGTTGACGAGGGCTTCGGCTCGCTCGACCCCGAGTCGCTCTCTCAGGCTTTCGGAGCACTTGCAGACCTGAGCAGCGGCAACCGCCTTGTCGGCATCATCTCCCATGTTGCAGAGCTTAAAGAAAAGGTTGACAAACAAATTATCATCACCAAAGAAAAAACAGGCGGAAGCAAAATCGAAATCTCCGTTTGAAAACCGAATAATCATTGTGCAAAACAGCCGAGCCCGCAAGCGGACCCGGCTGTTTCTATTTTAAAACTCCCC
>CAYXVM010000142.1:0-5423 GCA_964468465.1 uncultured Clostridium sp. | reverse complement strand
GAGGGGAAGCTGTCACGAAGTGACTGATGAGGTGAACAATTTACTCAGCCAAATTTCAAGTTGTCCATCAGGTATATAGCAAACCGCCCGAAAGGAGGATGTCTCTTTTCGGGCGGTATTTATAATTATTAAATTTAGAAAATAATTCCGAGAATTACTTTTGCAACAGGTTTGATGAGAGAAACAAGGAATTTAACGGGTGTGTCGCAGATTAACGAAGCGAGGGTGCCGAAATCAACGAAGTTTCCGTCATCCTCTGCGGCGGGTGCGCCGTCATAGTCGAGTGTGAAAGGCTCTGAATAAAGGATTCCGCCTTTTCCGAGAATTTCGGCTCTGACATAGCTGCCGATTTCATCTGAATAATCGTCAAGGTCAATTTCCGAACCCGTTGCAATAACCTTGCCGTCAGCAATCCAATGAACGAGGAGAGCGTTCTCGGCGGTGATAGCTATTGTATCTTCCGCATCGTCAATAACGATGTTTGTAACCTTGGGAGCGGCAAATCCGTCCTCAACCTTGTATTTAGTGCCCTGACTGCCGTTTTCGGAAATCTCGGCATTTATTGTTTCAACACATTCCGCAAGCTCTTTGCCGAATTCAACCGCTTCGCTGTTCTGAGAAGCAAGGAGAGTTGCACTGTAGCCTGAAAGCTCGTCAACATTGCCGATATATTTGCTTGCCGCAAAGAATGTGCCGGTTTTAAGAGCTGTTTTAAGGGCAGGTGAAGTAAGCTCAGGCATAAGAACAACGGTATAGCCCGAATCAACTATATCAAGGTTGTGAGCGTCGGTTGAGCCGATTGCAAAAACATTTCTGCCTGTCGGAACGACCTTTTGAAGAAGAATATCCCAAAGCTTTCTGTCAAAGCGGGTGCGTGAATCGCCCTTGCTGTTGATGTCAATGCCGATGCAAGTGTCATAGCTCTTGAGAATGTTTGCATATTTATTGATTACGTATTTATAATGTGAATTCTCAATGTTATATGCGTCTGCTGTGTAAACTTCATCTCTTGCGTTTGTATATTCGCCGGGATGATTGATAACCGAAACGCCGCCTAGCTCCTGAACTTTGCTTATGGGAGCGAGGTAGTTGCTTGTTCCGCCGACGATTCCCGTGCCGTAATTAACAAAGAAGGAGTTTACATGGGCGTTGTTGAATGATGTGGGGTTGTGCTCAATTCCGAAAGGAACTCTCATCATCGCCTGACCGTCGCCGTTTGCAAGAGTCTGAGTGTAGTATTCATTGCCGTTGACGGTTTCAACTTTATAAGCATTTCCGTTTGCGGCGGTTCCGCTTGAAGAAAGAACCTCGTCGTGATGTTCGCCATCGTTTTTGATAACAGATACAACTTCCATTGCGGTGTTGAATTTCTGAGTTGTGTAGCCTATGCTGTTAGTGCCATGGTCGGTTATTGCATAAATATCAAAACCAAGCTCGTAATGTCTTTCAGCCATTTCCGGCAGAGTGTTGTGACCGTCGCTGAAAGTAGTGTGGCTGTGAAGATCGGCTTTGTATTGATTCCATGTGTTGAAATCAACCGAGGCATAGGGATTTGTGATTGCATAGTCGGTGTCGGTTGCCGCAAATGCGAGGGAAGAACCGGTCAGAAGCATTGCAACGGCAATCAGAACAGAGAGAGTTTTTTTGAATTTTTGCATTTCTTTACCTCCGATTTTATTGCTTAATTTTATTGTATTATAACAAAAGCCACAAAAATTGTAAATACTAAACAAAAAAAATAGTATTTTTTTGTTAATAAAAAAACGATTATAATTTGAAATTCTAAGGTTTATATGTTAATATATTGTTAAAGTTTTAAACGGGAGAAATTTATTATGTTTTTAATCAGAAAAATAATGTCCGTTCTGACATTGCCCTTGCTACTGTTAACTTTGCTGACAACCCCTGCTGCGGAATCAACCGATACAGCCGAGCTTGTTTCTCAGGATGTTTTTGTTTTTGAAAAAGCATTGATTATGGGTCAGGGCATAGCGACCGACGGCGAATATTATTACACAAGCGGTGCTATTACCGCTATAAATCTGACGGCTCTCGGCAAATTCACCTTTGATGATTTTGAATTAGTTGATTCTGCCGTTAATCCATTGCCTAAAAAGTGCTCCGAAAGAGGCAACAACCATATCGGCGGCATCAGCGTTTATAACGGCAAAATTTATGCTTCCGTTGAGGGCGGCGACGAATGCAAGGCGTGTATTGTCGTTTTTGACTGTGAAACATTAAAAGCTACGGGCGAAATATATGATTTGCCGAACGAAATATATTCAGACGGCGTGCCGTGGCTTGCCGTTGATTCTCAGACGGGTTTGTTATATGCTTCAAAATGGTCTCATGCTCAAACGCTTTATGCTTATGATGTTAACGATTCAATGAAGCTTGTCAAAGAAATACCGCTCACGGGGCTTTCAGAAATCGACAGAATTCAGGGCGGAGAATTTCTTGACGGAGTGCTCTATCTCTCAAATGACACAAAGAACAGCGGAAATTATAAGAATATTATCCGTGTTAATGTTGAAACGGGATATGTCAGCCTTGCCGCTCAGAGGAATGTCGGCGGTGAAAATGTTGAAGCCGAAGGCATGACTTTTTGGCAGTCCGATGACGGCTCTGTTATGCATGTTCTTGACTATAACAAAGTATTAGGCGTATTCGTTCATCATTATAAAGTCAATTTTGCGGAGGAAAGCTGATGAAGTTTTCGGATATACATATTCGTGATCCGTTCATTTTGCCTTATGACGGTAGATATTATCTCTACGGAACCCGTGGAGAAACCGCTTGGCAAACAGCCTGCGGACTTGATGTATATGTCAGCACGGATCTTGAAAATTGGAGTGAAGCGAAAGAATGCTTCAGCGTTCCCGAAGGCTTTTGGGCTGACAGAGAAATCTGGGCACCTGAGGTTCATTATTATAACGGCAAGTTCAATATGTTCGTTTCTCTGCGTTCTGACAGCAGACTCAGAGGTACTCAGATTCTTCAAAGTGATTCTCCCGAAGGGCCGTTTGTTCCGACTTCAAACGATGCAATAACTCCCCGTGATTGGCAATGTCTTGACGGAACGCTTTATATTGATAAAAAAGGCGAACCTTACATAGTATTCTGCCATGAATGGGTTCAGGTTAAAGACGGTGAAATGTGTGCAATGAAGCTTACCGCCGATTTGTCGTCTCCCGCAGGAGAACCGTTCGTTCTGTTCAAAGCGTCAGAGCCTTTCTGGTCTGATAAAAGTCGCAAGGATTTTATAACCGACGGTCCGTTCATGTATCGCACGCAGGGCGAAAAACTTCTTATGATTTGGTCGTCCACCAATGAAAAGGGTTATGTTCAGGCGGTTTCTTCATCGGATAACGGAGAAATTGACGGCAATTGGCGGCATGAAGAACTGCTGTTTGATAAAAACGGAGGTCACGGCATGATTTTTGAGGATTATTCGGGCTCTCTGCACCTTATTCTTCATTCTCCCAATAATCATCCGCTTGAAAGGCCCGTTCTATTTGATTTAAAAGAAGAAAGCGACAGCTTGCATATAATTTGAAAGGATGAAATAAATGAAAAAGGTAATCAGTATTATTCTTGCAATCGCAATCATGCTTGTATCGGCAGTTTCTGCCTTTGCGGGCGAAAAAGCCCATGACCCCGACAAATGCGAAAATGTCCCTGTTATTGTAGTCAGAGGAATGGATTTTGCAGGTATTTATGTTGACTACGGAACAGAAAATGAAAAACCGATTCTTGATGTTGATGTTCCCGATCTTCTCTTGAAGCTTGCAGGTGTTTTTGCAAATCTCAGCTTTTTCAGAACCGATGAAGCAATTGATATCGTCATTAATTATGCTTATGATTTGCTTAAATATATGACTATTGATGAGAACGGTGATTCGCTTTATAACATCGGTCAGCCTAAGTATACCGAGGGTGCAGGTAATTATCAGGAGCTTGTTGAGGGCGAGTTTAACGAACTCGGCATGGCAAGAGCCTGCATTGAGAATTTCGGCGGCGACCACACATATTATCTGAATTACGATTGGCGCCTTGATCCGTTTGTTGTTGCAGAAGAAATTAACACTCTTGTTGAAACCGCAATAAAAGAAACCGGTCATAAAAAGGTCAGCATCGTTTGCGCCAGCATGGGCGGAATAATGACCCTTGCTTATCTCACAAAATACGGTTACAGCAAAATTGAACGCTGTCTGTTTATGTCCTCAACTCTTTTCGGCGCTCAGGTTGCGTCCGATTTGCTCAATGGCAGAGTCAGCATTGAGGCGGATAATCTTTATAACTTCCTTAATTATCAGATAAAAAATAAAGATATGGCTTTCGTTGAAAAGCTTTGCGGATTTTTGAATGATGTCGGCGGCTTTGATTTCCTGACTGAGATTACCGATTTTATCCTTGAATATTATTATGATGATATTTATGATAAACTTCTGAAACCCATTTTCGGCCATATGCTGTCTCTTTGGGGGCTTGTTCAGCCTGAGGATTATGAATCGGCTATCGATTTCATGCTTGGCGGCAGGAACGCTGAAAATGCAGATTTTCTTAAAAAAGCTGACCGACTTCAGGCGATGATGGCGGGCAGGGATAAGCTTCTTAATAAAATGATTAACAGCGGCGTTAAGATAGCTATTGTATCAAACTATAATTCTCCGTTAACCCCTTTTAACGAGAACGCTGATTGGAACGGTGACGGAACTCTTGAAACTGTAAATACATCGGGATATGCAACCGTTGCAAAATACGGCGAGACTCTCGGTGACGATTATGTGGCGAAGAATCCGAAATATCTTTCGCCTGACAGAATAGTTGACCTTTCAACCGCTCATTTCCCGAAATATACCTATGCAATCAAAGATGCACCTCATGTTTCGTGCAGATACGGAAGCGATTACAGCGACTTTATGATTTGGCTTTTAACCTATGACGGCGAGTTCTACGCAGGCGCATCGAGCCAATATCCGCAGTTTATGGTTTCGGGATATGATCAGAATTTCAGAACGGCAAACTGAATAATTAACCGATTTTCTTCAAAGGCTGAGCAACAAAGCTCGGCCTTTGCATTTTTTTGCAAAATTATAGCACAAATGTTCGGAAATCTATTGAATTATAATTAAATAATTGTTATAATAATTGTGCGTAAAAAGGGCGGTGATTAAATGTCTGATGTCAATGATATCATTAATCTGATTATCAATGATGAAAAGCTTTCAAAAAGCAGAAGCTTCAGCGACAAGGTTTACGGCGATGAGCCGATAATAAAGGTCGCTTCAAAAATGAATAATTACCTTCCCCAAAAATATGTAGAGATGAAAAAACTTGCTTCTTCAAGCTTTTATTCATCTGACGGTATCGCCGAAACTTTTTATAAACATGCTGCGTTTATTGAAGATGTTCAGGATTCA
>CAYXVM010000141.1:0-5455 GCA_964468465.1 uncultured Clostridium sp. | reverse complement strand
CGGGATAGCATTCGCTTTCAATTCCGTCAACGGTAACGGGTTCTCTGCTGTCGCAGGCGGTGAGATTCCAAACGGAAACCGTGCCTTTTTCGGCTTTAACGGCGCCGTAAAGTGCGGTAATTGCATTATCTTTGACGGCGTTGCCGATGCTGTTCATAACCGCATAATCCCTGCGGCAGTCCTCAAATACCGAGTGAATTGACGAGCCGGGGAGAATATCGTGGAACTGGTTGGTCATGAGAATGCGCCAGCCCTTTTCAATCTCATCCTTGGGGTATTCTTTCCCGAGGAGCTTTTTCGCAAAAACGCTGAGCATTTCCGCTCTTGTGAAAAGAAATTCACCCTTGCGGTTGTTTTTCTTGACAAAAGCCTGGCTTGTGTATGTTCCTCTGTGGTTTTCATAGAACATTTCGCCGTTCCAGACGGGAAGTTCGCTTTCGTGGCCGTGGAGAGTGTCAAAGAAATTGTCAACAAGACCGATTTCGGTTTCGGGCAGACCGGGGAAATTGCGGAGCCTTCTGCCTCTTTCAAGCATGTTGCGGGTCGGTCCTCCGCCGCCGTCTCCGTAGCCGTACATGCTCATGGCGGTGTTAAGCTCGTTTTTGTTATTGCATTCATTGTCGGCGGTCATAATTTCGCCGACGGTGTAGCTGCAATTGTATGACGGGCGCATAAGATGAGCATAAACCTTGTCGCCGTTATTGCCCTGCCAGATGAACATGTTATAGGGGAATTTGTTCGTATCGTTATTGCAGAGCTTTGAGGTGATGAAATTCTCCATTCCGCAGCCCTTGATGATCTGCGGAAGCGCCCATGTGAAGCCGAAGCAGTCGGGAAGCCAATAGGTTTTTGAAACCTTGCCGAACTCTTTTTTGAAGAACTCCGTGCCGTAAAGCACTTGTCTGATAAGAGCTTCGCCCGAAGCGATGTTGGTGTCAGCCTCAACCCAGACATTACCGCAGATATCCCATTGACCTGCCGCAACCTTTTCTTTGATTTTCTCGTAAAGGTCTGGGTAATGTCTTTTAACCATGTCATAGAGAACTGCCTGGCTCTGACCGAAGGTCATTTCGGGGTAGCTGTCCATAAGCGAAGTAACATTCGTAAAGGTTCTTGCGCTCTTTCTGATGCTCTCCTGAATTCTCCAAAGCCATGCAACGTCGATGTGGCTGTGACCCGTCAGCATAACCTTGCTCTGAGCAGTCCAATTGATTGAAGCTATTTTCTCAAGATAGTATTTTCTCGCATTGGCTATCGATTCACGCACTCTGCTTTCGTCAAAATCAAAATCAACCATATGCAGGCTGTCGTCAACGGCGGCATAAACCTTGCTTTTGATATGCTTGTCGGTTATGTATTCAAGTGCGTCAAAGGCAACCTCAAGGTCAAGAAAATAGCCTTCGCATTCCTTATCGGCAACAAAAATATAGGTGTCTCCGAAACGGCATTCGTCATATTCTGCGCCGTCCATTGCAGGGTCGCAGAAATGAAAATGGTCAACCGTTGCTTCAATATCAAAATTCAGCACATCGCCTGCCTTGTGAACTCCGAGCAGAACCTGAGTTCTGTCGGGCAGAGAATCACGGTAGGTAGTGCCCGCAACAAGCTTTCCGTTGCATCTGACGAGTGCCTCACCGCCGACGGGAAGCTCGGCTCTGATTTCACAGCCGTCCATCTCCTCGGGAACGGTTACGCTTGCTTTGAAGAAATGAGCCGAATCGTATGAAGCGTACCAGATGTCTCCGGGATGAATTTCGCCTTTGAAATCGTCGTACTTATAGCCGTCCTCACCGTAGAAAACACCTTTGGTGTATTCCCAGGCAGGAATAGGCTTCTTTTTCAGAATGCAGTATTTTTTAAGCTGCATATGCATGTCATTCAGTACACGGGGTTTTATTGTATGCATTGACCTTCTCCTTTCGCTGACGGTTGGCAGAATAACGGCATTATTCTTTCACCGCTGTCTGTAAATTAATTCAATAATATCAGATGATTATATAAATTGCAACAAATATTATAATGGATTGTTAAATATTTTGTAGGATATTAAAAAAATATTGCAACCGGACTTCCTATGTGATAGAATGAAATATATATAGTATGTTTATAAAGGAGTATATTCTTATATGAAAAAAATAAAATCTCTGATTGCTCTTTTGCTTTGCGGCGTGCTTCTGATTCTGCCCGCCTGCAAGAGTGTCGGCAAGCTTTCGCTCGGCGGCAACGAGCTGAAGGTCGGAGTTGAGGGGATAGAGGGGAAATTCAATCCTTTTTATGCCGAGAGCGAGGCGGACTGCGAAGTTGTTGCTCAGATGTTCCGCCCGATCCAAAGACGGAGCTCAGATAATAAGCTTGTTAACTACAGCGGCGGAATTTCATATGAGTTTGTCGGAGATTCTCAGGTTAAATATACCGTTTCAATCAAGGACGATATGTATTTTTCCGACGGCACCAACATAACAATTGACGATGTAATTTTTTTCTATCATTTCATTGCCGACGCGAGCTATGACGGCAAATATAAGAATTGGTATCTCAACGATATCGTCGGGCTTAAAGAGTATTATTTCGATGATAAGGATTACGCCAAGTCGATTGCGTCAATTGAAAACACAATCAGCGAAAAGTTCACCGTTACGACCATCGGCAAAGAGGATTATATTGATTATCTTGTTGCAACAAAGCTTGAGGGCAAGATGAGCGGAGGGCTTGAAAGCGCTTCGCCGTCAGGCTCAACATGGCGAGAATATATTTCGAAGCTTGGCTACGATTCGGAGCTTTCAAAGCTCGGTTCGTCTCCGTCAGATGAGGCTGCACTGAAGCTTGCCGCAAGGGTTGAGGCGGAGAATAATCCGCTTGCTTACAATCCCGAAAGCTGGTACAGAGAGCAGCTTTACACAAACTATGTCAAGGGAAACTACGATAACGGAGCGGATGTTGAATCGATTGAAGGAATTAAAAAAGTCAATGATTATACCTGCACGGTTCTTTTCAATTCACGCAACATCAACGCCGTTTCGGAATTGAATGTTCCTCTTGTTTCAAAGAATTATTATTCTGCAGAATACATAAAAGGTTCGGCTGAAAAGGTCAGGGAGCTCAGCGGCTATACCGTTTGCTCGGGTCCTTATGTTATTACAGACAGCGATGAAACCTCTGTTTTAATGTCTGAAAACGAATATTACGGCGACGGTTCGGATTTTACAAGCCTGAAATTCATTGATCTTTCCGCTGACGGTGATGATCCGATTGAAAGCGTGATTTCAGGCAAGGTTGATGTTGTCAAGACCCTTGCTTCATCGGACGCAGTAAATTCACTTTCAAACAAATCGGTTCAGTATTTTATAACGAATTGTGATTATTATGTCTCTCTTTTCTTCAACACGAGAAGCCTCAGCCCGTCTGCCCGAAAGGCGCTTATGTGCCTCGGCTCTCTCAATAGTGCCGTTGAGGCGAAAATAGGCTCTTATTACACAAGACCGCTTCGACCGATAAGCGTCAGGTTTGAAGAATATCCATCGTCGGTTACCGAGCCTTATTACAGCGAAGAGGCGTTCACGGCTTACAGCAAGATGAGCGGTTCGGAGCTTAAAGAGCTTTTTGCATATTACAGCGGCTCTCAGGATGATTTCGGCTATGTTGCGCTGACGGCTTACAAAGATATTCTTGCCTCAAACGGAATATCTCTTAATATTGTGCTTGTTGACGAGCAGGGGCTTGAGAGCGCAATAATATCCGGTCAGGCTGATATCTGGCTTGAGAATGTTTATGACGGAGCAACCTGCGACAAATTCGATTATTATAACAGCAGCGGAAAGCTAAACAAAACAGTAGTCAACACTCCCGAGATTAATTCTTTGACGGAGGGAATCCGCAAAGCTGTCGGCTTTTCCGATAAGGCGCAGATGACATTGCAGCTCAGCGAGCTTATCATGGAGCAGGCGATTGAACTTCCCGTCTATCAGCTTCAGGAAATAACCGTTTATAATACCGAGACGATAAATCCCGAATCTTTTTCAAAGGACAGCAATTTTGACGGCTTCACTTATTATATTCCGTTGCTCAAAAGCAATTGATTGAGAAATAAAAACCGAGAAAGGAAATGTTTTATGGGTAAACTGTTAAAAACAGCGCTTCTTGCGGGCACAGCCGCCGCTGCGGTAAAAATAATCAATGACAATGACGGTACGGTTGCCGATGCCGCAAAGAAAGCCATTAATTCTCTGAAGCTTAACTATTCGGCGGATTCGCAGTATGACAATTCGACTGCGCTGACTCCGCCGATGGGCTGGTCAAGCTGGAATCTTTTCCGCAACAAGATTAATGAAGACCTTATCTATGAAATGGGTGAAGCTTTGAAGAAGAGCGGCCTTGCCGACTGCGGTGATGTTTATCTCAACATTGACGACTGTTGGCAGTCATCGTTAAGGGACGAAAACGGAAAGCTTCAGACTGATTTTGTCACTTTTCCGAGCGGAATCAAGAAGCTTGCCGAGCGTGTCAATGTTCTCGGCTTGAAGCTCGGAATTTATTCCTCCAACGGCACGCTGACCTGCGAGGATTTGCCCGCAAGCCTCGGCTATGAGGCGATAGATGCCGACACATTCGCCGAATGGGGCGTTGAATATTTCAAATATGACTTCGGTCACAATGTTCCCATTCCGTCAAAAGCTCCCGATATTGAGAAAATTTCTGTCTATCGGACTCAGGACGGCAAAGAGACCGTTTACGGAGCCGACGACGCCGTTCTCTCGGGCGGCGCAAAAATCGCATATGATGCTAAGCTTGAAAGCGGAAAATATATTACGGGTCTTTCTGGAAACGCAGGGGCTTGCACCTTTGACAGCGTTGAAGTTGATAAGGACGGAGAGTACATTCTCACACTCTGCATAAAGAAAAAATATAACTGCGAAAAATACTGCGAAATTCTCGTCAACGGCACCGACCTTTACAGAACCACTCTGCCCTCAACAAAGTCATATACGGCTGACGGCAGACATCAGGTCAGAATTCAGCTTAAAGCAGGCGTAAACACAATAAAAATTTATAATCCCGTTGCTTCAAAGAAAGACAGCGCCGCAATTCAGTTCACGAATATGGGCGCAGAGCTTAAAAGAGCGACCAAAGAATATGCCGAGAAAAACGGCTGTCCCGAAAAACCGATTGTTTATTCCATCTGCGAATGGGGCAGAAGCTTCCCGTGGCGCTGGGGCAGAGGCGCAGGCAATCTTTGGCGTGTAACCCCCGATATAAAGCCTATGTGGCAATCGGTTGTCGGTATTTATGAATTCAATGTTTTGCTTTATAAATACGCAGGCATCGGCGGCTGGAATGACCCCGACATGCTTGAGGTCGGCAACGGAAATCTTTCATATGAAGAAAATAAATCGCATTTTTCTCTTTGGTGCATGATGGCGTCTCCGCTGATTCTCGGCAATGATATCAGAAGCTTCAT
>CAYXVM010000140.1:0-5486 GCA_964468465.1 uncultured Clostridium sp. | reverse complement strand
ACATGGTCATGGCCGAAGAACATTGCAACAACATCGTCCTGCTGAAGAAGTGTTTCAAACTGACCGCTGTTGGTTTTTGAGGGGCAGGGGGATTCATTGAGCTGACCGCTCAAGGTGTTCTCAGGGTTAAGAACGTAGTATTTGCCGTCTCTTTCAACCGCTCCTTCGGTTCCCTCGGGAACTTCCTTCAATGCGTCGTAAATCTCGGGAACGATAATATGCTGGAACATCATTGAGGGAACGGGGTTTCCGCCGTTCTGAGCTTTGAGTTCGTTTGAGGTCTTAACATACCAGTCAAGCTGATCCTGATGAACATAGTCATAACCGCCGTTAACCTCGTCAAAGGCGTTTGAATCGATCATCCAGAGATTATAGGCAATTTTACTGCCGTCGCTTGAATAGATGGGCAGATTGTATGTTCCGCATCCGTAAAGCTCGCTGTTGTCATCATTGCCGACAAAGCAACTGTAGCTTTGATAAATTTCCATCTGTTCTTCTTTTGAAACAGCGATGTTCTGATCGTCATGGTTGCCGAAAACCATTGCAACGGGGACGCCTGCTTCTTCAAAAATCGACATATATTTGTCAATCGCTATCTTGACAAACGGCGTGTCGATTGCTTCAACGCCGATACCGCAAGAGGGGCCACCGATGTTATCGCCTGTCAGAACGACAAGGTCGGGGTCAGCCTCTTTGACAGCGTCTTTGATAAAATCCTTAACAATGGGATGAAGAGCGGGGCCGTCCTGAATATCCGAAATCTGAAGAATACGGAAGTTTCCGTCCTTGTTAAATTGAAGCTTGCCGTTGCCGGCGGCATCCGCTGCGCTTGCGGGGATAAGAAGCGCACCGATGCACAGAACAAGAGCAAGCATGACTGAAAGTGCTTTTTTCATTGTTGTTTTCTCCTTTGGTAATATTTATAGTAACAATATTATAGCATCTTAATTTTGAAACGGCAACGGAAAAATGCAATTCCATGTTTTGCACAAAAAAACAAATGATTTTTGTGAATTATGATAGATATAAGGTCGAACAGTTATAACATTTTGCATAAAAAGCGGCGGGGTTCGGCTCTGAAAAAAGCCAAATCCCGCCGCTGTGTTAATCTTTTATCCTGACCCGAAAACGCTTTATTCTTTCGGAAAATCAGTTTTCAACATCGATATGTTCAAGCACTTTAAGATATGAAACCGCCCAGACTCTTTCGCCGTCAACATCTTTCAATGAGGCGGAAGCTTCAAGAATTTCGTAGTCATACTCAGGGTACGCCTTATCCATTGTGCTGAATTTTACAATATAACTTCCGTCAGGCTGTTCGGAATAATCGATGATTTCAGGATAGTCTCCGCCGCCGTCTCCGGTTTCAACGGCGTAGTAATAATACCCGTCATAATAATAGTAATCAAATAAATCATCGTCGGAAATAACAGATTTATAATCATCGTCGGTTTTTGTTCTGTCGGGTGTTACGCAAAGCACATTTTCAAGAATCCAATCGACCTGATCCGCATTGAGTTTGCAATAGGGCTTATTGCCGAATTTGTCAAGAGGATCTTTGCCTGAATATGTTACATCATCGGTTAAGTCAGACAAATAAAAAGTATTGAATGATTTGCAGTCGGGCTTAATTCCGTATGTTTTCAGAATTTCGGAAAACATGGGAATATCTTCATTAAGCATTCTTTGCATTGCATTTGCAAGCGCAGCTTCCGATTCGCTGTCAAAAATGTATTCGCCGTCATCGGAAAAGACGATTTTGATTATTCCGACAGTATCTTTAAGCTTTTCAAAGTCTTCATCTGTTGCTTTCAGATTTTCCGTCTGAACAGAGCTTTCTGCCGTCGTTTCTTCGGGTTTTGCCGTGGTTTCAGATGCTTCAGGGGCTTGCTTGCCGCAGGCGGCAAATGAGCAGAGCATTATTGCCGCAAGCAGTAAAGAGATAATGCGTGTTTTGGTGTTTTTCATAATAAGATTCCTTTCGTTATTATTATTACGGCGTTCCGTATTTGGATAGAATTTTTATAAGCGAACAAATAAGTTCTTTATTGAATTGAATATATACCAAAATGGGGCGATAAGTACCGTGAAAAAATACTCCGGTTCACTCATTCTTTCGTGAGCCTTTTCGCCTTCTGTATTAAATAATTTAATATCAACATAACTATACAAACTGTTAGTATTTGGAATACAGTTACTGTCTTGCAGGCATACGGATTTTACGGAAACACGAACTTCTCCGGGATATGTTCCCGTCAGTTTAAATCTGACTGAAATGTCTGTTGCATTTGATTCGTACCAATCAGTTTCAAAATCACTGAGAACGGCTTTCCCGGTTCCGGTGATTTCTAAACAGTTTTCATTTAATTCTATCCCGACGGGAAAGCCGTTTGGAGAGTACAAAGCAATATAGCCCCATATCGATTCACCAACCGGAACGGCTCTCTGAAGAATCAAATTAGAACGGACCACGGTACACACCGTAGAGTAGGGGTTTATGGATCTGATTATCTTTTGAGTTCGATCTGACGGAGCTATGCCTTCACGCTCGTATGACGTATTAATAAAATCGGGAAAGTTGTGTAATTTCAAAGCCAAGCCTTGTTCTATCCCGGAAATTTCTTGCTTAATCTCTGCGGCAACCTTTGAGATAGCTTCAACATTTCCGCCGTTTTCTTCGGCTTCAGCGATATCGTTATCCAAAGACTCTTCGAGCAAATCAAAAAGCTCCGGAATTGTTAAATCCGATAAATCCGTTTCCGTGCTTTCTTCGCTGAAAGTTGTTGAACCGCTGAAAACCGTGCTTTCGGTATATCCGCTTGTTGAACCGAAACTGTCGGTAAAATAATTAGTCGTTACTTGCGAGGCTGTGCCGTATTCGGATGAATAATCCGTTGAGGAATAATTCATGCTGATGTCGGAACTAACCGCAGGTATGCTTCCCAAAACATCCGTTCCGGAATTTGCATGCGCAGAAACAAGCATTGCAGAAATAATTGCAACCACAAGAATGAGCAGGATAAATGATTTCGGGAATTTTGATTTCATTTTATTGTCTCCTTTCGAATTGTCCGTTATTTTTGGACTATCTATATATATAGACAACACTTTTTTCAAAAAAGTTCACTAAGAATAGAAAAAATCTTAAAATAAATTGAAAAAAGCTTAAAAATTGAAGTGATTTTTCTTATTATGCTTTTAATTTTATGTTATATGATTTTTTTGCTCTAAATCAAGTTTTTTTCGGAATATTTTCAAAAATAATTACTTTTTTCTTACCGAAATCCGCACGAACGGAAACGTCTGACCTGCGCCAAAATACGAAAAGCCGCCGCAGATTTCTCCACAGCAGCTTTCCTTTTATTGAGTTATCCGATTATCAGTTCATTTGCCAAACCAAAGTTATTTGATACCGTTCTCATAAGCCTCGATCATCTTTTTAACCATCTGACCGCCGACAGAACCGGCTTCCTTGGCTGTAAGATCACCGTTGTAGCCCTGCTTAAGGTTTACGCCAACCTCTCTGGCAGCTTCCATCTTAAACTTATCAAGAGCCTCACGAGCCTGAGGAACAACTGCGTTGTTCTTTGACATTTCTGTTCCACCCCTTTGCATTGTAATATGCGTTTGCTTTATTATTGTTGCATTCAATCAAAACAATATGAATGTTAATTTTTTGGTTTTGAGGCAGGTTTTATTAAATCATTTCAACACTTTTGAGTTTTATGTTGCCTACACGATTTGTTTCACAAATCCCGCTAAACAATATTTTATAATAGTGTTGATAATTCGGGCTTTTTGTGGTAAGATAATAAGCAAGATAATAAGCAAGATTGACAGGAGGAATACTTATGTCCGGTTACACACCGCCGTATTTAATTACCGATAAAATACTAAGTCTTGTTGCATCGATTTCCGAAAAAGTGGGAAGAATAACGGAACGCAGCAATCTTGATTCAAAACCTCATCTGAGAAGAAGCAATAAAATCAGATCAATCTATTCCTCACTTGCTATTGAAGCAAACTCACTCTCTTTGGGCGAAGTCAAGGATGTTATCAACGGAAAAACCGTTATCGGTGCGGAAAAAGAAATTCAGGAAGTCAAAAATGCTTATGCAGCTTACGAAGAAATTTCCGGGATTGATGTTTACAGTTTGAAAGAGCTGAAACGCTTGCACGGCATAATGACAAAATATATTGTTGATATCAGCGGTGATTTCCGTCTCGGTGAAGAAGGCGTTTTCAACGGTGACAAATGTATTTTTATGGCTCCGCCTGCAAAGCTTGTTCCCGGACAGATGACAGACTTGTTCAACTGGATGAAGCAGAACAAGGATACCGTTCACCCGTTGATATTATCTTCTGTTTTTCACTATGAGTTTGTTTTTATCCATCCGTTCACTGACGGCAACGGAAGAATGGCTCGTTTATGGCACACAGCCGTTCTTTCAAAATGGCAACCGATTTTTGAGTTTATTCCCATTGAAAGTCAGATTGAAAAATTTCAGAGCGGTTATTATGAAGCAATCGCAAAATGTCACGCAAACGGCAACAGCACGGTTTTTATTGAATTTATGCTTGAACAAATCGATGCCATTCTTGATGAAACAGCCGATTCCGTAACCTCGCCCGCAAATAACCTAACCGAATATGTGAGCAGACTTCTTTCGGTTATGGAATATGACACACCGTACACATCAAACGAAATTCTTGCTCTGCTCGGACTAAAATCCAAGGAAACCTTGAGAAAAAATTATCTGACCCCTGCTATTGAAAGCGGATTGGTTGTTATGACCGAACCCGATAAACCCAACAGCAGAAATCAGAGATACATTAAAAAGTAATTCAATAAAATTTTATTTTGAGGTGACATTATGGCAACGCAAGTTTACACTTTTAAAATCACTTACAATGGATGTGAAAACAAAATTTGGCGTACATTTGAGGTCTCTTCAAATTATGACCTTGCAAGGCTCGGATACATAGTGCTTGCAAGCTTCGACACAAATGCATATCATCTTTTTTCTGTTGAACACAAGGGCATTATTTACGAAACAGATATCGAAAATTACGGTGAATCACCGTTGCTTCAGGATGTAAAATTATCAAGTCTTAATCTTCAACCGGATGAGCATATGGAAATGATTTATGATTTCGGATGTGAGCAAATTTTTGATATAGAATTTATCGGTGCAGTTGATATGATTCGTGGCAAAGGCACGTCTTATCCGAAGGTTGTTGACGGTGCAGGCAGAGGTATAATTGACGATATGCATGTTGATGAACTTATGGAAATCATAAAAGCAACCGATAAAAACGGCAAATCGGATTTTAAAGTCCGGGACAGCGATAATCACGAGATAATATGGGACTACCGTGATTATGACATAAAATATGATAACGCTTTGCTTAAAGGTGAAATCTCGGTGATTCAAGAAGGCTATGAAGATTATATGTAAGTGGCGTATTGAGATATAAGAATGTTT
>CAYXVM010000139.1:0-5586 GCA_964468465.1 uncultured Clostridium sp. | reverse complement strand
GGGTCTGCGTCGGTTTCAATTCTGATAACATCCGAATCAACAATGCTATCCCATGAATCCGAGTCGAAAATATGGAAGCTGAATTCAATTTCCTTGATAACTTCAATTCCTGCCGCTTTAAGCCCCGAAGAACTGATTGAGATTTCGTCATTTGCTTTCTTGGCTGATGCAACATCGCAGGAAAAAGTTGAATCTGCCATGATGCCGTTAACGGAAAGGTTTCTGACCTGAACGGTAACGTTTTGCGAACCGTTGTTTTCAACAAGCAGTTTAAGCTCCGGCCCGAATAATCCGTCTGTTCCAAGGCCCTTGACGGTGATTTTTATTCCGTTTCCGTTAAAAACCACCTTTTCGGCAACCGAAACATCCGAATTTGCTTTTTTGCTTACGCCGTCCTTTGATTCACTTTCCGAAACTGAAACGGGTGCTTTTCCTTCGCTCTGCGGCTGCGATACACAGCCTGCAAGCGAAAAGACAATGGTCAATGCCGTGAGAATTGCGATAAACTTTTTCATACAAATTCCTCCAAAAAAATATTCCCTGCAGTTAACTGCAGGGAAATTGTAGCATATTGAATGTTCGGAAAAGCGGACATACGCAAGAAATTTTCAAAAATAATTCTGAAATTAATTGGTTTCAAAAACCGTTATTCTTAAAAACCGATTTTAGCCTTTGCGCCCGATTGAGCGACGGGGCTTTCCTTTTCCTTTATCGGCGCATCGTTTTGTTCTTCAACCGATTCGGGCGGAAGCACGAGAGCAATAACGCTTGAATGAGTTATAAACATCGTCTGAGCGTAGGCATAATCATCAATTCTGTCATACAGTCTACCTGCGCTCACCGTGCCCGAGAAAACGGTATTTGCGCTGTTTGCAACATAACCGATTGTATCAATCATCGGAAGCTCGGCGCAAATCGCTTCATCGTCATTGAGATTATCGTAATCCTTTCTGATTTTAAAAATTTTGCCAACCTTAAAAGGTTTCATGCCGTAATAATGATTAACACCCGTAACAGTAATGAAAACATTCTCCATGGAACATTCTCCTTTCAGCTTTTTTCAAGCCTATTATACTGCAACCGATGCGTCAGAAAGCGAACATCAGCCGTTATATTTTTCGTTCATTCCCTTAACGGCCTCGGCAACCTTACTGCGAAGCGATTCGGGCTCAAGTATTTCAACATGAGTTCCGTACTGCA
Source organism: uncultured Clostridium sp. (assembly GCA_964468465.1). Lineage (GTDB taxonomy): Bacteria > Bacillota > Clostridia > Oscillospirales > Acutalibacteraceae > CAG-177. The sequence goes on along the minus strand of CAYXVM010000139.1, from coordinate 4,386 downwards.
TCGCCCAATGGAACATTGCCATTTCATTGACCTTAACGCTGACATCAACGGTGTTTTCGGCTTCATTTGAAAACTTAACTCCCGTTCCGAACCAATCGACAATATCGTTAACAATGAATCTGTCCGCTCTGAACTTGGCGTTGACGCTCTCTCCGCAAAACATATAAATATGCTCCGCCATATGTGTCGGCAAATCCAGCCCGTTTTTATAGCCCGTAACGTTTTTCATCGGCTTTACGGGTTCATCAAGAATTTCAATGTCAATAATCCTGTCAACTCTGTAGTGAGAAATATTATCATATTTATCATAGTTACAGATAAGATAATATCTGCCGTTGGTTGCAACCATCTGATAAGGATTAACTATATATTCGGCAGGCTCGCCGTGATGAATTCTTTTTTCTCTTTTCAACTTCAGGTTAAAATCCGAATAATGAAATTTCACCTTTTTCCCCTGCTCAATAGCCTCGTCAAGAATGTCAATTGTATAAAAAAGCTCCTTGTTTGAGGGCATGGTTATGGGCAGATTGCGAACATGGCGCACCTTTGCAGAAAAAAACATGTTCGACTGATTTTCAAGCTTTTCGATAAGCTCCCTGCATTGGCTGTAAGGGATATATTTTGAAAAAAGAATGCTGTCAATCAGCAGCCGCAGTTCGCTGTCATCAAAGGTTCGGATTATGTACCAATCGGTCAGAACGGTTTCTTCCTCGCCGCTTTTTGTTTTGCGTATGCGCTCAGAATAACCGACATCAAAGCCCATATCGACCAAATCCGTGAGATTCCTTTTAACCGCTTTTCGGTCAAGCTTCAGCCCGTATTCGGTTTCAAGCTTATCCTGAATCTGCTTTTGGGTCATGGTGTGCTCGCTGTCTGTATATTTCTTCAGAATCTCAACAATACACAGAATTGCGGTTTTCTTTGAATTAGGCTGATACCTAACGATACCCCTTAACTGATGATTTATTCTTACTCAGAAATAATAACATGTTTTTCTTCCGTTTTCAATTGAAATAATTAAAAAAAATGTGACATTTTTCAAAAAATATTGTATAATATTGTATGTTCAAAAAAGCGAACATCATCAGCTTTTTGATAAAAAAATCCGAAATTCTGCATTTTTTCAAAAAATTCGAACCTTTTCGGTTCTTGAATCGTCTTATTAGTGAACGAACAAAAACGGAGGATTCTGATTATGAAAAAGAAACTGTTGTCATTTATAATAATTGCCGCATTATTTATGCAGGTTTTCACCCCTGTTTCGGCTTCTGTGGCGGAAACCGCGGATTTTGAATTTCTCCCGATAGTCAATGACGGGCTGAATTATTATCCCGACGGCTATGAGATTCCTCAATATCCCGTTTACGATTCAGGCTGCACTCTCAGCACTGCGGGAGCAATTCCCGAAGCCTATGACCTGAGGGACAGCAGCTCGGTAACAAGCGTTAAGAATCAGGGATATTCGGGCAACTGCTGGGCGTTTTCTTCCTGCGCTTCGCTCGAATCCAACGCAATAATACAGGGGCTTGCATCGGCAGATGAAATTGATTTTTCGGAAGCGCATCTTGTCTGGTTTACCAAAAATCCCGTTTCGTCAGACCCCGAGGACAACCTCTGCGCCGACGGAACTAATAACACATCTCCTTACAAGTCAGGCTCAAACGCTCCGACGGTTGCGGTCACTCTTGCAAGGCGTTCGGGATTGGCGAACGAGAGCGATTATCCGTTTTATCCGTTGGATTTATCAAAAATGGGCAATTATGCCGAAAGTTCAAGATACGATTCCGGTTCGGGCTATGTTTTCAAGTCGCTTTATAAATACACAGGCTCGACCGAAGTCAAAACCGCAATAATGAGCACCGGGGCGGTTATGGCTCTGTATTACCATGACGAGCAATATTATAACAGCACAAATTCATGTCATTACCATCCCACCGAGCGTACAAGCGAAGAAGGCAGAACAAATCACGGAATAAACATCGTCGGTTGGGATGATTCATATCCGAAAGAAAACTTCAATGAAGCAAATCAGCCGACAGCCGACGGAGCCTGGCTTTGTAAAAACAGTTGGGGCACAAGCTGGGGTGATAACGGATATTTCTGGCTCTCTTATGAGGACAAGAACCTTTGTGAATTTTACAGCTTTATTCTGACCGATGAAAGCGCTTACGACTTCTGCTATACATATAACGGATTGCCTCCCGCAGGTAATTTATCATATAGCGGAAAAATCACCGTTGCAAACAGATACACCGCAAAGCGTAACGAAAACATAAACTCTGTTTCTTTCTGGATAAATCAGACCGGTTTGACTGCTGAAATAAAAATCTATACCGGCGTTACGGAAAGCGCCTCGCCGTTTAATTCCGACATTGCATATACCGACACTTTTACAACAGACAAAACAGGGCTTATCACCTTTGACCTTGACGATTCAATTCCGCTGAACAAAGGCGAATCCTTTATGGCGGCTATAACTCTTTCCGCTCCGAGCAGTTCCGATAAGGTGTTTTATCCTTTTGAGATGATTGGAAACGGTTATTCCTCAAACGACGGTGAAAGCTATTTTGTTATTTCAAACACTCTTTTTGACTCTCACAAAAGCGGAAACGCAGGAAACGCATATATAAATGTTCAGACTTCTTGCCGTCACAGCCTTGCCGAACAATCCGTAACTGCTTCAACCTGCATTGAATGCGGTTCAAGCGTTTCGGTCTGCGAACAGTGCGGAAAGAGCTTCACTGAAACCCTGCCGCTTGCCGACCATCAATTTGGCGAGTGGGTAAAGATATTTAACCCGACAGCCGTTAACGAGGGTCTGAGCGAGCGGGTCTGCGCCGTCTGCGGATTCACGGAGTCCGAAACAGAGCCCATGCTTTCATCAAACGGTCACAAGGAAATATATATTGACGATTTGATTGAAATGATTTTTGAGAGATTAGCGGTTATCTTCGAGACATTTTTCAGACTACACCTCTGAGTTCTTAAAGAAATCCCCCGAAGCAAGCCGCTTCGGGGAGAATTTCGTTTACATCGGAACGATACCTTCAACAATTTTTATCATTTCTTCGTCGGATAAAGCAGGATCTACAGTTATTTGATATAAGCATTCCTCATCATTCCAGATGCATGTCACCATATAGTCATTTCTGAAAAACTTAACATGGCGGTCGTCGATATCAAGCTCGTAAATTTTCGTTCCCTCTCCGTCGATTGACATCCTCTCGGCAAGAGGAAACTGATAATACAAAAGACTGCCTCTTTTCTCGCCGATATATTTATATTTTTCAAAACGCAATCGATCCTCATGTGTTATCTGCGCCAGTTCAAAGTTTTCGGGGACATAGGTCATCTTATAAAAGACCGAAAACGGCTCGTTGCTTTGCGGAGGGTCGGGAACCATTACATTGATGTATGTATCGTAAACCTTGGTTATAAAGTCGAAGATAAACTTGCGTGAAGACGAAACGCTCAGTGAGCAGGTTATCAGCATAATTATAATGAGAATGGTTATCAGGATCTTCGTGGAGCGTCTCTTTATTTTATCGCCGACCTCTTTTCTGCCCTGATGCAGACGGCTTTTAACCGTGTTTTCGGGAATGTTCAGTTCATCTGCAATCTCCGAAACGCTCTTTTCATCGAAATAATGCATTTCAATGCACTTGCGCTTATCTTCGGATAACTCGCTGACAAGCTTATCAACGGTTTCGCTGTTATCTTCTCTTTCAAGCTTCCGATGCGGAATAAAATCTGTCGATTCTTCGGCAATTGAGGCGATATAATCGCAGTTTTCATCGCCTATCAGATCGGGCTTCTTCTTTTTGGCAAAATCCTTTATTTTATTTGCCGCAAGAGTGTTCAGCCATTTTTCAAAGCTTTCGGGGTTTTTGAGCTCGCCGAGCTTTGAAATAACCGTAACATAACAATCCTGAACAATGTCTTCAGCGTCATCCCTGTTTTTTAGCGCAGAATACGCCATGTTGAAAATATGCGGACGGGTGAACGAATATATTTCTTCAAGAGCCTTTTCATCTCCGCTCTGAGCCTTTTTAACAAGCTCTGTCAATTCAAGACGAGTCATTTTATCCCCCTTTCCGCCGGAATATAATTAATTTTAATACATATTTCATCACTTTTCAATAATTTTTTACAGATTTCCGAAAAGCAAATTTTTTAATAATCTCAGCAAACCGTTATTTGATATTGACAACTTCTTTCTTCCTATGTGATACAACAAACAAAAAGGAACTGCCTTGTTGAATTAAAGCAGTTCCTTTTTGTTTGTTCAGATTTTTCCGTTTTAAGAATTTGCACAGATTCAAAAGAAGAAAATCTCGATTTTCGATGTGTTTTTGATGATTTTTTCATAAAATGCCGAAAACAGCC
>CAYXVM010000138.1:0-5598 GCA_964468465.1 uncultured Clostridium sp. | reverse complement strand
AAGAAATTGAAAAAGCGGTTGACCAAATTGAAACAGAGCTTCAGAATTCACTTGACAGAGAGGTTACCTCGGTTCATATCGGCGAGCTTGCAATGGATAAGCTCAAAGACCTTGATGAGGTTGCCTATGTGCGCTTTGCATCGGTTTACCGTCAGTTCAAGGATATCAACACCTTTATGGACGAGCTTGCAAAGCTTCTCAGCGAGAAAAAATAAATAATAAAGGGTTTTTTCCATGAAAAGATGCTTAACGCTTTTTGCGGCTCTGCTTCTTCTGCTGTGCTCATGCTCGGGCGGGGAGCAAATTACGGAGCCCAAAACCGCCGATATGCTCAACATCACCAACACCGACAAAACCTTTCTCGGCTGCAAAAGCAGATTTGAGGCGGTTATTTCAGCGATGAAAGCCAAAACCTCGGTGCTTGAAAACGAACATAACAGTGCAATCAAGATTGAAAACAAAAGCGAATATTTTCTTAAAGATAATTATATTCTGACCGTCTTTCATCCCTTTGAGCTTGATTCATTTTCGATAACCGACGGTTTTTCCGACGAAATGACGGCAGAAGATGCCAAAAGCTATTATGAGCTTCAGAGCAACGGAGCGGATATTGTTTATAATTCCGACGGAAAGTCGAGCTTTTCGCTGAAGTTCGTCAGCGAGGAGCTTACGAATAAATATACCGTTGATTATGACGAAAAGCAGGACAGCTTCCGTTTCGTTTACACCGTTGAGGATTCCGAGGGCGAGCACACGGAGGAATTTCTTGAATTTTCCAAGGCGGAAAACGGAGTTTATGTTATTCAGAGCACCGACACACGCTGTTATATTCAATTTGACGGTGAGGACAAAATAACCTATTTCTGCTGCGGAGAGCTTAACGGCGGAGATTTTATTGAGGACGGCAGCGTTTATCCGACCCCTGCCGAGGATATTGACGGATATTGGGTGCTGACAAAGGGCAAGGCAAGCTTTTTGAATATTCACACCTACGAAAACGGCGTTCTCACTCACGAGGACTGCAGCAGCGGTCCGTGGAAGAATATCAAGATAAACGAATCGGATTACGCCTCTGCTTTCCTGAAAAACAGTTGACATATAATTCAGATTGATGTATAATTTTGACAAACCAATAAAAGGAGTATAAAAAAATGAAAAAAATAGTTTCAATTCTTCTTGCTGTTGCAATGGTATTTTCGATTACCGCAGTTTGTGCTTTTGCCGCTGATGACATCCCCGGCGAAATCAACGGAACCATCGGCGAAGTAAACGGCGCAATCAATGATGTTGCTGCAGAAGTCAACGGTTCAATCAACGGAACCGGCGCTAAAGCAGTCATTCCCGTCGGCAAAATCAACGCTGAAATCGACAACGCACTCGGCGATATCAGCACTCTTATTTCCGACCATGCCGCCGTTGCAAACGAAAAGCTCAACGAGCTTGGCAATGCAATCGTTATTGAGTCCGGTCTCAATTCTTTCCTTGCCAGAATCGACGATTTAATTGAGAACTTCATTTCTTCAATAGTTCGTTTCCTTGAAACCGAGCTTGGCTTCGATTTCGGCGAATAATAAACATATCATTCAGCCGCATCCGACTCTGTCGGGTGCGGTTATTTGTTAAAAAGAGTGCAGGAACGCCGCAGGAATAATTTTTCCTGCGGCGTTCCTGTGTGTTAGAGAAATATAAAGGAGCTGTCAGAATTAATGGGGCGCAGCTTATTAAATTCCGCTTGCGCCGTAGTTTGAAAGGACTCTTGCGGAGGGGTCGTTAACATTACAGCCCTCCCAATCCTTGTTGGGCATCCAGAAATCTTTAACCATTTCCGCCTGCCCGGGGTAATACTTTTCAAATATATCTCTGTAAAGGAGTGACTCCTTGGTGAATGGCTTTGCAAAATCATATTTGGCAATTCCCGCTTCGTAATCTTCGTCGGTATAAACCTCGGTAGCAAATTCTTTCAGATAATCAACCATCGAATGACCGACGGCGTCGCTGAACGCCGCTTTTTCTCTGTAGAGAATATCATGCGGCAGATAGTCGCCCTCAAAGGCATGGCGAAGCAGATATTTGCCCTTGTTATATTTATTAAGCTTCTTTTCGGGATCAACGGACATGACATATTTGACAAAATCCAGATCGCCGAAAGGAACTCTTGCTTCCATGGAATGAACCGAAATACAGCGGTCGGCACGCAGAACATCATACATATAAAGCTCACGCAGACGCTTCTGAGCCTCCTGCTGGAACGCCTCCGCCGACGGGGCAAAATCGGTATATTTATAGCCGAAAATCTCGTCGGAAATTTCGCCCGTGAGCAAAACACGGATATCCGTCTGCTCGTGAATTGCCTTGCAGATAAGATACATGCCCATGCTCGCTCTGATAGTGGTTATATCGTATGTTCCGAGAGCCGCAATGACTTCTTCAAGAGAGTTCAGAACATCATCCTTGGTGATTATAACCTCGGTGTGCTCGCTGCCGATATAATCGGCAACCTCTTTAGCATATTTAAGGTCGATTGCGTCCTCGCTCATGCCTATTGCAAAGGTGCGTATGGGCTTTTTCAGAAGCTTCTGTGAAACGGCGCAGACAAGAGAGCTGTCAAGTCCGCCGCTGAGCAGGAAGCCGACCTTTGCATCCGCGTCAAGGCGTTTTTCTATTCCGGCAACAAGCTTGTCATGAATCTTTGAGCATATCGTTTCAACATCATCGTCAACATAGCCGTCAACCGCCGCAATGTCACAGTAGCAGACAAACTCTCCGTCTTTATAATAATGTCCCGGAGGGAAAGGATAAACTTTATCGGTAAGGCCGATAAGGTTCTTCGCCTCGCTTGCGAACATAATGCTGCCGCCCTCGTCATAGCCGTAAAACAAAGGTCTGATGCCGATGGGGTCTCTTGCGGCAATGTAGCTGTCGCTTGCGCCGTCATAAATAATCATTGCAAACTCTGCGTCAAGCTTTGCGAACATCTCAACTCCGTATTTTTCATAAAGCGGAAGAAGAATCTCGCAGTCCGAATCGCTGACAAAGGTGTATTCCTTTGAAAGCTCCTCTTTAAGAGGACGGAAGCAGTAAATCTCACCGTTGCAGACAACGGAATTGCCGTTGAGCGTGAACGGCTGCATTCCGCTGTCGGTAAGACCCATAATCGCAAGGCGGTGGAAGCCGAGCAGACCCGACTTTGTGTCTATAACCTTTGTTGCATCGGGGCCTCTTGAAACGGTTCGGTCAAAGCATTCTTTGAATTTTTCTTTTGTGACTGTTTTACTTGTTAATCCTATAATTGAACACATAACACACACTCCAATATATTTCTCTTATTTTTTATTCTACATCCTGTAAGGCGTCATAGCCTTCTTCGCCCGTGCGAACCTTGATAACATTTTCAACATCATAAACGAAAATCTTGCCGTCGCCGATGTTACCGGTGTAAAGAACTTTCTTTGCGGTTTCGATGACCGTCTTAACGGGAACCTTGCAGACGACTATTTCAACCTGAATCTTGGGCAGGAGGTTAACCTGAACCTCAACGCCTCTGTACATTTCCTTGCCGCCGCCCTGTGCGCCGAAGCCGAGGACATTGGTAACGGTCATGCCCGTGATTCCGATAGCGGTCATTGCGTTCTTGAGAGCTTCAAATCTGCTCTGCTTGCAGATAATCTCAATCTTTGTCATCTTGACATCGGAAGCAACTGCCTTGTGCGGTGCGGGAGCAGACGCAAGCTGAACGGGAACTGCAACATCAACGGGAACCGTGCCGGTAATTTCGGCAACTTCTTCGTCATGGTCGTAGATATGCTCAACCGTTGAGGCAAAGTCCGCATATGCGCTCATAAGGCCGTGCTCGGTTGAATCCAGACCCTTGATTTCTTCTTCCTTTGAAACTCTGAGTCCGTTTGTCTTTTGAATGATTTTGAATGTGATTGTCATTGTTACTGCCGTCCATGTTGCGATTGCGGCAACGCCGATAATCTGGATTATCAGAAGTCTGAAACCGCCGCCGTAGAACAAGCCGTTAACACGGTCAAACAGACCTACTGCAAGTGCGCCGAACATACCGTTTACGCAGTGAACGCCGACTGCACCGACGGGATCGTCGATATGAAGCTTGAGGTCAAGGAATTCAACCGCAACAACAACAAGGATACCTGCGATAAGACCGATAATTGCCGCTCCGAAGCAGTCAACATTTGCACAGCCCGCAGTTACGGCAACAAGGCCTGCAAGAGAACCGTTAAGGGTCATTGAAACATCGGGCTTGCCGTTCTTTATCCATGTAAAGAACATTGTTGAGCAGGTTGCAACGCCTGCCGCAACGGTCGTTGTTGCAAGAATCTGAGCAAGAGAAACGGTGTCGCCTGCGGCAGCTCCGTTGAAGCCGTACCAGCAGAACCAAAGGATGAAAACGCCCAATGCGCCGAGAGTCAGAGAGTGACCGGGAATAGCGTTAACCTTAACCTTGCCGTCCTTGCTCTTGACATATTTTCCGAGACGGGGTCCGAGAATGATTGCACCGATAAGTGCTGCAATACCGCCGACCATGTGAATTGCGGCTGAACCAGCGAAATCAACAAATTCGGGAGCGCCCTCTCCGAAAAGATTTGCTCCGAGGCGTGTCAGCCAGCCGCCGCCCCATACCCAATGGGCTTCAATGGGGTAAACGACGGCGGAAATAACTCCGCTGTAAATTATGTATGAACTGAATTTTGTTCTCTCAGCCATTGCGCCGGAAACGATTGTTGCCGCTGTTGCGCAGAAAACAAGATTGAATACGAAATTGCCCCAATCATAGTTTTCAAAATCCGTGAAAAGCCTGAGATTAGGCACGCCGATAAGCCCGAAAAGAGCATCTTCGCCGAGGAGCAAGCCTGCTCCGAGAAGAACAAAAACAACCGTGCCGATGCAAAAGTCCATAAGGTTTTTCATGATGATGTTGCCTGCGTTTTTCGCTCTGGTGAAGCCTGTTTCAACCATCGCAAAGCCTGCCTGCATGAAAAATACCAACACAGCACCCATCATAAACCATACGCCCGTGCTGCCGAAAACAAGATCGCTCATAACATACACCCTTCTATAAAAATATAAAAAGCGTATGATTCCCCCCTGTTTCGGGGAACCATACGCCTTTGTATGATAATTCATTTTCAATTGTCTGCTTAGGCTTCCGCAAACCTACGCAGATTTATCCGCAATTTTTTTATCTTACTCCGAAAAGGAGCTCGCCGTATGAGGGATACGGCCAATATTCAGCCGAAGTAATGCACTCTGCTTCATCTGTAACCGCACGAAGCTCCTGCATCTTGGGAATGATAACCGACTTGAACATTTCGGCTTCTTCAACAACACCGCCTGCATTCTTGAGGTCGATGAACGAATCCTCAAGGTCGGTAACCTTGGTATAAATCGAGCCTGAAAGAGCCGAAAGCTTAGTAACCGTCTTTTCTTCATATGTGCAGTCAGCGCCTGCAAAGCAGCTCTTCTTGGTTGCGGCTGTCTTGCTGAGCTTGCCGACATATTTGCTGACGGCGGGGAGAATGTCCTTATTGACCATATCAATCATTGTCAGAGCTTCGATGTTAATGGTCTTGCAGT
>CAYXVM010000137.1:0-5608 GCA_964468465.1 uncultured Clostridium sp. | reverse complement strand
TATGTCAATTAATGTGCTTTGCTACGGCAGAGACGAGAGATTCTGGGAAAACCGCATCCCGCTTGCTTGCGAAATCATCCGCAAAAACTCTCCCGATTCATTCGGAGTTCAGGAAGCCCATATCGGCTGGATAAACGCATTTAAAGAAAATCTGCCCGAATATGACTATGTCGGAGTCGGCAGAGAAGACGGAAAAGAGGAAGGAGAATTCTCGGCGGTATTTTATAAGAAAGACCGTTTCACGGCAAGCGACAGCGGCAACTTCTGGATATCCGAAACGCCCGATATCCCCTCAAAAGGCTGGGATGCCGCCTGCATAAGAATCGCAACCTATGTCAAGCTGACCGATAAAGAAAGCGGAGAAGCCTATGTTCATTTCAACACTCATCTTGACCATGTCGGCGACACGGCAAGAATCGAGGGCGTTAAGATGATAAAGGAAAAAGCCGCTTCATTCGGCGGCGTTCCCGTTGTCTGCACGGGCGATTTCAATGTTATCCAAGGCTCTGAATGTTACAACACGATGATCAGCGGAAACATGGCGGATTCACGCTTCCTCGCTCCGGAAACCGACGACAGCCTGACCTATCACGGCTTTGACCCCGAAAACATAAAGCAAATCATCGACTTTGTTTTTGTTGACAGAGACACGGTCAAGCCCTTGAAATTCAAGGTCATCAACGAAAAAGTCAACGGAGAATTTTATTCCGACCACTACGCCGTTTATGCCGATATTGAATTAAAATAAGCTCTTTAAAAGCTAAAAAAAGCTGCCCTCCGAAAGCTCGGAGAGCAGCTTTTTATTTTTGATTTGTTGAATTATTCAGCCTTGGGAGCTTCAACAGGGCAGGCGCTTGCGCAAGCGCCGCACTCAATGCAGGTGTCTGCATCGATTACATACTTGCCGTCGCCCTCTGAAATAGCTTCAACGGGGCACTCTGCTGCGCATGCGCCGCAGGAGATGCAATCGTCACTGATAACATATGCCATTGGTGTTCATCCTCCTTAATCTTTTTTCAAATCACATTGTAACACATATTACGGAAAATGCAAGAGGTTTTTGCTGTAAAATATCATTCTATGTCCTTTAATGCCTCAATTTCGGCCTTTTCAACCTTGATTTTTGAGTCACGGACAAGCTTTACATCCTTGCGGTGGAAGGTTTTGGGCTGTGCATCGGGGTTATCGTGAAGCTGAACCCTGAGTTTGCCCGTCAGCAGGCTGAAATCAACAACCGTGCCTGCCCCCTCCGCCGTTTCAACGATTGCGCCGGGCTTGGGAGTGATTTTGAGCAGATGCTCATATGAATCCTGCTCGTATTTAAGACAGCACATAAGTCTGCCGCACACTCCGCTGATTTTGGTTGGATTGAGCGAAAGACCCTGCTCCTTTGCCATTTTGATTGAAACGGGCTGAAAATCTCCGAGAAAACTGCCGCAGCAGAACGGTCTGCCGCACATTCCGAGACCGCCGAGCATTTTCGATTCGTCACGAACGCCTATCTGGCGAAGCTCGATTCTTGTTTTGAATACGCCCGCAAGGTCTCTGACAAGCTCTCTGAAATCTATTCTGCCGTCAGCGGTGAAATAGAAAAGCAGTTTTCCGCCGTCAAAGGTATATTCGGCGTCAACAAGCTTCATTTCAAGCCCGTGAGCCTCGATTTTGCGGCGGCAAATCTCAAAAGCTTCCTTTTCTTTTTCTTTGTTCTCTTTTACCCTCTCAATATCGCTTTCATCCGCAATCCGGATAAGCTTTTTGAGGGGCTTAACGATTTCTTCGTCATCTATATCCCTGTTATCCATTGCAACCTCGCCGCATTCAATGCCGCGAACGGTTTCAACGATAACCTTTTCGCCTTTTTTCAATATATGCCCGTCCGGGTCAAAATAGTAGACCTTGCCTACCTCTTTGAAGCGAACGCCTATGACTTCTGCCATATTTTACCTCCGTTAGATTTATTTCAAGACACCGCTTTGCGCAGCTTTGTGCACACGGCGGTAACCATAAGATTCTGATTTGCATTAAGCCTTATCGCCTCCGAAAGGGAGTCGCAGGCTTCTATGAGCTGAATGAGCGAACGCCTGCTGAGCCTCGGCGCAAGCTGACCCGGCAAATCGCCGAATTCGCTTTCGCCCTCATCGGCCGAATATTTTATTCTCATAGCACATGCAAAAATTTCCTGAATCACGGGCAGAGCGGCAGCTAAAAGCTTCGGGTCTTTTTCAAACACGGCGGCCGCCTTGACAATTTCAATATCTTCGGTTGAAATAACTGCGGCCGCAATACCTTTTGCCGCTTCAAGCGTTTTTTCTCTCGCCTGCTCCGAGCCCTGAGCCTGCTGAGCTTCACCGAGGCTGTAAACCGTTGAACGGGAAAGCACCGTCGGCAGAAAGCCCGATTTTGAAGAACACAAAAGGATAAAATTCACATATGCGGGCGGTTCTTCGAGAATTTTCAATATTGCGTTCTGACCCTCCGCACCCATCGTGTGAGCATTTTCAAGGATAAAAACCTTTTTGTCCGCTTCATTGGGAACGATATAGGCTTTGCTCCGGATGTCACGCACCATATCGACCTTAAAAGCCTTGGGCTTATCCTCAACGGAATAAATCAGAACATCGGGATGCGAATCTGCGGCAACCTTTTTACAGCCCGGGCAAACGCCGCAGGGAACCTCGCCCGCAGAGGTGCAGACCAGCGCCGCCGCTGTTTGTTCGGCAAGCTCCATTCGTTCCTCGGGCGTTGCGCCCTCAATTATCACGGCATGAGGGAATCTCTTCAGATTCAGTGCCGCAGATATTGATTTTTCAATCGGCTTGTTCAAATCAAAGCCACGGATTTTCATTGTCAAACACTGCCTTAAAGCTTTATAAATTTATCAACATCGAGCACAAAAACCGTTGCTCCGCCGACAGTAACCTCAACTGCCCTCGAAATGAATCCTTCCGCCATGAATGAGGGTGAGGGAGAAACGAGCTGAGTGCGCTTGCGTGAAAACTCGTTGATAACTGAAATAACCTCGTCAACCTTTTCCTCCTCGGTTCCTATGAGCAAGGTTGCGTTGCCGGCTCTCAGGAAGCCACCCGAGGTTGAAAGCTTTGTAGCTCCGAACCCCTTTTCGGTAAGCCCGCTGAGAACGCTCGGGCAATCGTCATTGTTAATGATTGCAACGATAAGCTTCATATTACAAACTCCTTTCAGGAATTAATATTCAAATTTCTTTCAATAACTTTTTTGCCCCGCCATTCGTAGGCTCTGCCCTCAAGCGGACAGCCGTGAGATACACGGGCAACGGGTGAAGAAATGAATTCTTCAATTTCCGTCTTAGCGGCAGATGCGTTCATCGGGCAGATATCCTGGCAGATATCACAGCCCCAGACGCAGCCGCATTCTCTCATAAGCCTTTCCTCGTCCTTTGTCAGTTCGCCCTTCTTCTGAGTTACGGCAGAAAGACATTTTTCCTTGCTGAACTCATTCCCGCCTATCGCCCCCGACGGACAGACTGCGGAGCATTTGCCGCATTTGAGGCAGGATATTTCGTTCGGCTCGGCATGTTCAATTTCAAGGCTCGTCACTATCTCGCCGATAAAAACATATGAGCCGTATTTCTCGGTTATGAGTAAGGTGTTTTCTCCCCTGACCCCAAGCCCCGCAAGGCATGCGGCTCTGACCTCGGGAACGGGAGAATTATCCGCAAACGCCGCAAATTCTTCATCGGGATATTTCTCTTTCAGCTTTGCCGCCGCCGCTTCAAGGCGGCTCAGCGCAACCTTATGATAATCCGCAACAACGGCATATTTTGAAATGTTTCGGTTCCTGTATTCCGATTCGTCGAGAAGATAAGGGAAACAGGCAACAATAACCGAGCGTGAATTTTCGGGCAGACGGCTTTTCGCTCTGCATTCAATCAGAGAGCCGCCGATTTTCTCAAACGGACATATGCCCCAAAGCGGAGATATGCCGTCCATGATTTCTTTAAGCTCCAAGCCCTCACCCCACAGTCTGAGCCAAGGCTATCATAACGGGCAAGGTGATTATTGAAATAAAGCTGACGACCGCCACGGTTTGGGAAGCAAGCCCCGTGTTTCGGTCGTATTTTGCCGCAAACATAACGGTGTTATTGGCTGTCGGTGCGCCTGCGGAAATCGTTAAAGCCGCAAGAAGCGAACCTTTTATGCCGACAAGGCGGAAGCCCGCCATCAGAATAAGCGGCAGAATAATCAGCTTAACAAGCGCAACGCAGAAGATGCGCCAATCCTTGAAAACCGTCTTGAACTGCGTGTTTGCAATGTATGTTCCGAAAATCAGCATTGCAACGGGAGTGTTAAGGCTTGCGATATAATGAATCGGAGAAGAAATAATATTCGGAAGCTTCACCGAGAGCAGGAAAAGCGGCAGACCGACAATAACGGAAAGCACACCCGGATTAAGAATGAGCTGCTTTATCCCGAAAGTGACCTTTGCGCCCTCACGCCCTTTGTTCATAACATAAATCCCGTGGGTGAAGCTGAAAATCTGAAATGAAATTATGACCGCCGAGCAGTAGAACACGCCCTCGCTCCCGAGAACTGCCTGAGCAAGCGGCAAAGCCATGTAGCCGCAGTTGCCGTAGGCACAGGCATATTTATAAATACATGATTTATCGGCATGACAGCGATTAAAAACAAGCGAAGATATCGTTGCGGAAACGATATGAAGCACAAGGCCGCATGCCATCGCCGTGAAAAGGCTTTTTGCTGTATCCGGGGAATAATCGAGCGAAAAAAAGCTTTCGATTATGACTGCCGGAGTGATGATATAAAACAGCAGGTCGGTGCAGCTCTTTGCAACCTTTTCGGTATATATGCCCGTTTTGTCGGCGATTGCGCCGATTGCAACAAGAATATAAAGAATGGCAACCTGCTCGCCTGCAACAAGAACATTCTGAAAAAACATCGGATTTTATTCCTTTTCTTCCGCCGCAGTTTCGGGAACGGCTTTGATTTTATCAACAACTCTTGTTGCGACGGTAGCAATAATAAAGAGTGCAATGCCGAAATCGCAGTATTCAACCCTTGCATACTGCGAAAGAAGAAGCGAATTTCCGCTGATAGTTACGATAAACCTCGGAACAAAGCAGACAAGGGCAAGCAAAGCGGCAGGCAAGCCGTAGGCAGCTATCTTCCAATCAAGCCCTTTTCCGTTAACCCGTGAATTAACCTGAGCGAACGCCATGAAGAAAAGAATCAAAAAAGCAATCATTATCATTTCGATTGCAAGGTCTGAAACACGGATATAGCTTATTGTGTTGAGGAATTTTGAAATCATTCTGAAAATACACCAGACAACGGGAGAAAGCGAAATAAGGCGGAACTCCGAGCCGTTGGTTTTGCCCGAAAGGAGCGCAAAGCCGAGCGCAAACAGATACATTGCCGAAAGAATTCCGAAAATCGCCTCGGCGCAGGGCACAAAGGCAGGAGATTTTGAAGCTTCCGCCTCAGCCGTCTGAAAGACTGTCTGCGAATTCTCTTCAAGCAAATCCATAAAGTCAATTATTCTTCTTGCGCTTGACATGAGGATTCCCGCAGCAGAAGCCATGGCAAGAACTCCACAGCCGGGGCGTTTGACA
>CAYXVM010000136.1:0-5624 GCA_964468465.1 uncultured Clostridium sp. | reverse complement strand
TACCTATCACAACAGCTATATCGAATCCGTATGGTGGTCGCTGAAAGAGATCTGGAACAAGGGTCTGCTTTATAAAGGCTTCAAGATTGTTCCCTACTGCCCCCGCTGCGGAACTCCCCTCTCCTCTCACGAAGTTGCTCAGGGCTACAAGGCGGTCAAGGAACGCTCCGCCGTTGTCAGATTCAAGGTTAAGGGCGAGGACGCTTATTTCCTTGCATGGACAACCACTCCCTGGACTCTCCCCTCAAACTGCGCTCTCTGCGTAAATCCCGATGAGACCTACTGCAAGGTCAAGGCGGCAGACGGCTACACATATTACATGGCAAAGGCTCTGCTTGACACCGTTCTCGGTTCGCTCGGCGACAAGGAAAACGGCGTTGAAGCTTATGAAATTCTTGAAAGCTATGTCGGCAAGGAGCTTGAGGGCAAGGAATATGAGCCGCTCTTTGAATGCGCAGGCATTTCAGCCGAAAAGCAGAAAAAGAAAGCTCATTTCGTAACAGCCGACAGCTATGTTACCATGTCCGACGGTACGGGCATTGTTCACATTGCTCCCGCATTCGGCGAGGATGACGCAAGAATCGGCAGAGAATATGACCTGCCGTTCATTCAGTTCGTTGACGGCAAGGGCAACATGACCGAGGAAACTCCCTATGCAGGCAAATTCGTCAAGGACGCAGATCCCCTTGTTCTGACCGACCTTGACAAGCAGGGCAAGCTTTTCTCCGCTCCCAAGTTTGAGCATGATTATCCGTTCTGCTGGCGCTGTGACACTCCGCTTATCTATTATGCAAGAGAATCCTGGTTCATCAAGATGACCGCAGTTAAGGATAATCTTGTTAAGAATAACAACACCGTTAACTGGATTCCCGAGAGCATCGGCAAGGGTCGTTTCGGCGACTGGCTTGAAAACATTCAGGATTGGGGCATCAGCCGTAACCGCTATTGGGGCACTCCGCTCAACATCTGGGAATGCTCCTGCGGCCACAGACATTCAATCGGTTCAATTGCAGAGCTTAAAGAGCTCAGCGACAACTGCCCCGACGATATCGAGCTTCACCGCCCGTATATCGACAATGTAACCATCAAGTGTGAAAAGTGTGGCGGCGAAATGAAGCGTGTTCCCGAGGTTATCGACTGCTGGTACGATTCGGGCGCAATGCCTTTCGCTCAGCATCATTATCCGTTTGAGAATAAAGAAAAATTTGAGCAGCAGTTCCCCGCCGAGTTTATCTCCGAGGCCGTTGACCAGACAAGAGGCTGGTTCTATTCTCTGCTTGCCATCTCAACGCTTCTGTTTGATAAATCACCCTATAAAAATGTTATCGTTCTCGGCCTTGTTCAGGACGAAAACGGTCAGAAGATGTCAAAATCAAAGGGCAACGCCGTTGACCCGTTTGACGCTCTTGCAACCTACGGCGCAGACGCTATCCGCTGGTATTTCTACACAAACTCCGCTCCGTGGCTGCCCAACCGCTTCCACGGCAAGGCTGTTGTTGAGGGTCAGCGCAAATTCATGGGCACTCTCTGGAACACCTACGCTTTCTATATTCTTTACGCTGAAATTGACAAGTTCAACCCCACCGAGCATGCTCTTGAATATGACAAGCTCTCGGTTATGGATAAATGGCTGCTTTCAAGGCTCAACACGCTTATTGACACGGTTGACGGCTACCTCGGCAACTATGCAATTCCCGAAGCCGCAAAGGCGCTTCAGAGCTTTGTTGACGACATGAGCAACTGGTATGTCCGCAGAGGCAGAGAGCGTTTCTGGGCTCAGGGTCTTTCGCAGGATAAGATTAACGCCTACATGACCCTTTTCACCGCTCTTGAGACCGTCTGTAAGCTTGCCGCACCGATGATTCCGTTTATGACAGAGGATATCTACCGCAACCTTGTTCTCTCGGTTAATCCCTCCGCTCCCGAAAGCATTCATCTTTGCGACTATCCCGTTTCAAACCCCGCATTTGTTGACAAAGACCTCGAAGCTTCAATGGACGAGGTTCTCAATGTCGTTGTTCTCGGCAGAGCGGCAAGAAACACCGCAAACATCAAGAACAGACAGCCTCTCGCCAAGATTTTTGTTACCGCTCCCAAGGCTCTTGACAGAAATCTCTGCGAAATCATTGAGGACGAACTCAATGTTAAGGAGCTTGAATTCGTAACCGATTCCGCATCTTATGTTTCCTACAGTTTCAAGCCTCAGCTCAAGACTCTCGGCCCCAAATACGGCAAGCTCATCGGAGCAATCAGAGAGTACCTTGCAGGCGTTGACGGCTCGGCAACCAAGCAGGAGCTTGACGAAAAGGGCTCAATCACCTTCACGGCAGGCGGCACGGAAATCACTCTTGCTCCCGAAGACCTGCTTATCGAAACCGTTCAGAAAGAGGGCTTCCAGGCTGAGAGCGGCGGCGGAGTTACCGTTGTGCTTTACACTAACCTGACCCCCGAACTTCTCGAAGAAGGCTTCGTCAGAGAGCTTATCTCAAAGATTCAGACCATGCGTAAAGACGCAGGCTTTGAGGTTATGGACACCATCAAGATTTATGTCAGCGGCAACGAAAAGATTCAGCAGATATTTGAATCAAACCGTGCAACCATCACTCACGATGTTCTTGCAACGGATATCATTGAAGCCGCAGGCGGTTCATACACTAAGGATTGGGATATCAACGGTGAAAAAGTAACTCTCGGCGTTGAGAAAAACTGATTAATTGAGCACGAAAGGAACATTGTCATGAAATTTTCTAAAAGAATAATTTCCTTTGTTCTCGCAGCGATAACCCTTTTTTCTGCAACAATTCCCGCTTTTTCGGCAGGCGAAAATCCCTCTGCAAATGAAGCTTTAAAAGGATTTACCGACGAAGATTTTCTCTCCACAAAGGGGCAGAACATTGTCAACCGCAAGGGAGAAAAAATTCAGCTTAAAGGCGTAAATCTCGGCGCATGGATGATCTGGGAGGATTGGCTCTGCCCTTATGACGGCGGCTTTGACCACAGCACGGTGCTTGAAATCCTCACAGAGCGTTTCGGTCAGGAAAAGGCATATGAGCTTTTCAACACCTATATGGATAACTGGATAACCGAATATGACCTTGACGAAATAAAATCGATGGGCTTCAACTGCGTGCGTGTTCCGTTCTGGTACAGAAATTTCTATTATGACGATAACGGCACGAAAATCCTTGACGAAAATGGCAAATGGGATTTATCCCGTCTTGAATGGGTTGTTGAGGAATGCTCAAAGCGTGAAATCTATGTTGTTCTTGATATGCACGGCGCAGTCGGCTATCAGAGCGACGCTCCGCACAACGGCAAGAAAGGCGAATGCGGGCTTTATGACGATACCGAGCAGGGCGAAAGATACCGTGAACTGACCGATGAGCTTTGGACGGAGATCGCCTCCCGCTTCAAGGGCAATCCCGCAGTTGCGATGTATGACCTGCTCAACGAGCCGATGTGCGATGTTCCGTCGGGCGAGCTTGAGAGAAGAAAGAACAACGAGTTCATCTATTCCCGTCTTTATAACACCGTTCGTGCCGCAGACAGCGACCATATCATCACAATGGAGTGCATCTGGACGGCGTTTGCCCTGCCTCAGGCTTTCCTCAAGGGCTGGAAAAATGTTGTTTATCAGGTTCATTTCTACAATAACTCAAACTTCATTTTCAACCTTTTCACCTGGTTCACAAAGCTTGTTTACTCCGATGTTCCGATGATGATGGGTGAATTTTATCCCCATAAGGCGACAACATGGGAAAACTGCTTCAAAACTCTCAACAAGGCGAATTACAGCTGGTTCTTGTGGACATACAAGGCAACGGGTCACGGCATGTGGGAATCCGATTGGTGTCTGAGAGGCAGCAAGGACGGATTCTGGAGAGCCGATGTTGAAAATGACAGCTTTGAAGAAATCGCCGACAAATGGGGCGAGCGAATCAGAACCGAAAACGGTTTTCAGGATACGGGACATTACGAAAGAGATGTTAAAGCGTATATCTGAAAATCCCGTTACGTAACTTAAAAGAATCCTCCCGCATATGCTGAAATGACAGTATATATGCGGGAGGATTTTTTTATGTTTGGCGATAATTATGTTATCAAATCATTGGAGCTTCATCTGTTTTTCGGTCGAATAATGAAAGAACATGCTCTGTTCCTCAGGGCAGGCTTTACGCCCGTTAACGCATCATTCTCCGAAAAAGCGGAATTTTTCAAAAACGAATTTGAAAGACTGCTTTGCAGAGCGTTGGAGCTTTCGGAGGGCGTAATCAGCCCCGAGACAGTCCGTTCGGGCGAAATAGTAACCGAATTCACGCTCACTGCGGAGCGTCAGACTGAATGTCTCACAGGAATTGAAATCTGCAACGAAATAACCGAAAAAGAGCTGAATCTGCGAGGTGCGTGCCGCCACGGCAATCTTTCCCAAAAGGTCAGGCATGTTCAGAATCTTAACAGAACAGCCTTGAAGCTTCTTGAGGATTTAATCTGCTTCAAGGAAGAAATTCTTGAAAAGGTGTTAAACTGCAAGATGTTCACGGCAAACTATCCCCTGCTGATTGAGCACATAATCAGAGAAGCAAAGCTCTATTTCAAATTCATTAAAATCCTTGAGCGTGACGGAGACATAAACTACCGCTCAATGAAGGATACCGAAAGCTTTTGGAACAGAATAATGATGGAGCATGCCATGTTCATCCGAGGTTTGCTTGACCCGTGCGAAACTAAGCTGTTCTGCTCGGCAGATATTTTTGCAAAGGAATTTTCCGCTCTTCTTGAATGCAGCCGCAGCGCACAGGATCGCACAATCAGGGCGGAATCGCTTGAAGAAACAAAGAAATTCAGAGAATTCAAGACGGCAGGAGTTCAGGGCATCGAGCAATGCAAGATTCGTTCAATCATTCTGCCCCTGCTTGCCGACCATGTTCTGCGAGAAGCAAACCATTATATCAGACTTCTTGAATGCTAAAAAACACAGCCTGCACGGGACACCCATGCAGGCTGATGCTTTTATTGGATATTTTCTGCTTCTTATGCCAAACCTGCCGCTTTCAGGTTTTCCTGATGCTCCTCGTAGGTTTCGGCATAATAATAATTTGCATTTTCGTCATGGCAGAAATAGAGATAGGGAACATCGGCGGGATTCAGCGCCGCATTTATCGTTCTGAGACCCGGATTTGAAATCGGGCCTGCGGGGAGAGCGGAGCATTTATAAGTGTTGTAATAGCTGTTGTAGCGGTTGATATCACCCGTTATAAATGGCTTGACATTCCGCTCGATATAATAAATTGTTGAATCCATCTGAAGCTTCATTCCCGCTTCAAGGCGGTTATAGATAACTGCGGCGATTTTGGCAACCTCGTTCGGATTTGCGCCCTCTTTTTCGATTATCGAAGCGACGGTGATTACCTCGTCCATGCTGTAGCCGAGAGCCGAAGCCTGCGCTTTCATCGAATCGGTTATTTTCGCCTTGCCGCCTCTGAGAAATTTGCCTATGGCGTCCTGAGGCTTCTGATTGGTATAAAATTCATAAGTATCGGGGAAGAGATAACCCTCCAGCTTAAAGCAACGGTTCGGATTGGACGGAATTGCGGCAACAAGCGGATAATAGCTGTAGTCATAGG
>CAYXVM010000135.1:0-5728 GCA_964468465.1 uncultured Clostridium sp. | reverse complement strand
AAACACCAGTGTTTTCAAGACTTTCTGACCTTGCCCCTATTATAACCTAATCGTCAATTCTTCTGACAATACCTGTTGCTTTCATTTTTTAATCAATCTCCTTGAAACCATATCCTTATTTGTATTGGTTTTATTTTGCTATGTTATTGTATGTCGGAGATTGCCGATTTATTCTGTGTTTTCAGACTGATTAAAAAATGACCTTGGAAAAATAAACATTATGGTTTTAAAAAATTATATGGCAAAAACAGCATTCTTTTTGAGGTATATTGTTAATTACTTCCCTGCTCAATATGAAAAAGCCCGGAAATATCTCTCCTTAATTCAGAGAATTTTTCCGGACTTTTTTGTTCTGCGAAAAGTGTTTGCCCAAGCAAAAACTATGACAAAATCTGTTGAAAAATACTGAATTATAACATTGTAAATAACAACTTAACTATTTTCTGTCAAAAATATCATCAAGATAATAATCAAACTCATATTGCTTTCTCATGCTTCACCCCAAAAACCGATTTTATTCTTTGTTTTAGACAATTCCTTGCCTGCATCTTTTTCTTTGACGGTTGGTGCGTTATCTCTTTCGACCTCTTCAGGCGGAAGAACAAGAGCGATAACGCTTGAATGAGTAATAAACACAGTCTGTGCGTAGGCGTAATCGTCGATTTTTCATAGAGTCTGCCTGCGCTGACCGTTACTGCAAAAACGGTGTTTACACTGTTGGCAACATAACCGATTGTGCCGATCATCAAGAGCTCGGCACGGATAGCTTCCTCATCATTCAGATTCTCCTCATCCTTTAAGATTTTGAAAACCTTACCGACTTTGAACGGATTCATACCGTAATAAATGTGTTTTGCATTGTCGACTCTCCTTATCCGGCTCTGCTCAATTGCAAACTGTCTATGAGACAAATCACATTGTTGATTGAGTTGCGCCTCGCTTGAATTGCCAATCTCTTTTGCTGACTTTTGTATCTTTTTGTACCTTTGGCAGGCGGAGCTTTGCGTCTGCCGTCATGGCTGAATATGTAATGAATATAATCCACCAATTCATATTCCGAAACCCGCTGGTTATGATACCCTTCAATCCTGCTGAAGCAATCGGTGCTTCTTATCTCTGTATTTTTATGATAAAGTTCAACCCTTTGACTGTTTTGGGCATGTACGATTTTCCATTGCCCCTTACCTGTTGTTATTTCAACGGAATCTTTGCAGTGCGAGAGAATGTAGTTATATCTCATACAATATTTATTGATTCTCTCTTCCTCCTCGGCAAAACGTCTGCTGAGCGTAAAACAATGACGGCAAGGTTTGTAGCCGTTTTTTATCGCTTCTTTTAAACTATCAAAATAACCGAATCTTTGCTTTGCTGAAGTTTTGATATACCGGCAGTCGTTCAGATGAACTATTTTTTTGCTGCTGCAAACATTATAGAAATACATTTTCTCCCCATCTTTCCGCGTTATTTCTTTATATGTCCGGCTTTCTTTGTCTATAGTTTAACATAATTGATGTACCATAAAGCGGACAACAATCCAATTTCGGGTGTTCGGATTCAGACGTAGCTTCCCTGCATCGCGAAAATTGCAAGCTCCTTTACGGACAGTAACTCTGTTCGGAAAGGAGCGCTTTTTATGAAAAGCAAAATCACACGGACCGTTCATCGGGAAATATGTGCCAAACGCAATGACAATGTCATTTGCAACGCAGATTGCGGGGTGTTATCATGTCGGTAAACAACGGTTTGATCAGCGGCAGGGAGGTGGAACTCTTGAAAAATGACCTGAGCGGATTGAATGATGTGTACAGAGATATTGCCGAAGAAATCGGCCTTGAAAATACTTTGATCATATTCAATCTGTTTCATGGAACTCAGATTTCGTTCCCAAACAGGCTTTTTTCAAAAGAGTACATACACGAAGCCATTATCAATGAATATGACGGCAACAACGTCCCCCAACTTGCGCAGAAATACAATTACTCCGAGCGGAGTATATGGCGTATTTTAAAATCAAAGAAATAATAAACAGAGGAGAATGTAGCTATGTCAAAAAAAATCTTATCAATCTGCTTGTCCGTTTTGCTGATACTCAGCGTTGCGGTTATGTTCTGCGGATGCGGAAAAAATGACACAACTAACCCCGTTCAGGGCAACACAGTCACCGAAAGCACAACCGAAGCAACAACCATTCCGTTTTCGCCCGTCGCTGACAGCGTTGAAGCCCTTGAATCTCTGATAATGACCGATGTCAAAACCACGATTTCAGAGCTTGAAGCGGAATACGACAGCATGATTTCAGGTATTACAAATTATGAGGAATATCTCAAAAACGTATCCGCGATAGAAGATTTTTACGGAAAAGTCAGCAATACCTCATATCAGCTGTCGATTAAACTGCGCGAATACAGTGTATCATATGCTGAATTGGTAATCAATTCGGGCAAATCGTTCAATGATATTTGCGATGACCTTGACGGCATTTATGACTGCATTTATGACGATGCCGGAGACGAGTTGTATGACGGGATATACGACGGTATTCTGGATGATATGTATGACGATTTTTATTCCGGCGTTATTGATGACGCAATGGATGATTACCCCTACAAGCAATGGTCAAAAGTTAGCTCGGACGCCTATGATATATGGTCTGATACCAGTTCTGACTGTTATGATCACTGGTCCGATATGTGCTCCGATGTTTATGATTTCTGGTCAGATATCAGTGATGATTATTACGATGAAGGCCCGGAAAAAGCAAAAGAAACAATAGCCGATTTTAAGGCTGATATTCAAAGAATAATCGGAAAAACATCGGGCGAAGCAACAACTGTATCCGTCAAAACAACCGTCAGGAATGCTGCAGAAAATAAAACGGAAGCATTGGTTGACGGAATGCGTCCCGATTTCAAAGCCGCAATGGACAGCTACGAATCATTTATGAATGACTATGTTGACTTCATGAAAAAATATAACAATAATCCAAGCGACCCCGAACTGCTTTCGGAATACGCCGATTTTATGCACAAGTATTCGGATTTCGTTGAGGATTTTGAAAAGTGGGAAGACGAGGAAATGAACAACGCAGAAGCCGCTTATTATATCGACGTTCAGGCAAGGGTAAACAAAAAGCTTTTGGAAATATCGCAATAAAATCAACATAAAAAGGCCTCCCTGTGCACGGCAAAACCGTTGCAGGGAGGCTTGTTTTTTGTTGCGAGGTTGTTTCATTCTTTCTCATGATAAGTAATAACTACTTCCGCTTCAGCATCGAAAACGCTTGTTTTTCTGAACGATGAACCGCCATCGATGGTAACGCTTTCAACCTCTCCCTCTTTGGTGAGTAACCCGATTTTAACATCTTTGATTGGCTTTAAAGTGATTTTTGTGAAACCTGCGTTTTCAAACATCTCTTTTAAGCCCACATAATCAACTTCAATTTTATCATTAGCCGCTATCGGAGGATTGATCATGGCTTTTTCGCTTCGCGGTGACGAAACAATCTCAAAATCATCTTCACTGATTAAACACAAAAGCAAATTGGTTAATACATCCACGGCGTTTTTATCTGCCATATCCAAAAGCTGATAAGTTGTCTGCTGATAATAAAAATCCTTCTTTGCAAGCTGAAGTGCAACCGCAACATCACTAAGCTCATTTTCTTTTAACAGCGAGTTTTTGACATCGTAAAATTCAAGGCTGTCGGGATTGATATTCGGATCCTGAATCGTGGGTTCGGGCAAAGTAAGTATAAATTTACCGTCCTTTTTTTCACATTTTATTTTGCTGACATCAACCGATGCATAAGCTGTCGCTTCATAATACATGGAAAACGCATTCTGTGATATAAGAGGAACCGAGCCCTCTTTAAAATCCACCATACAGCCATATGTAATTTTTGCTGTCTGCAATGAGCTGACATTCTCTAATTTTTCATTGATAAATTCAACATCAATTTCGGGTTCAGGCTCTTCAACCATGTCTTCAACAACTTTTCCAACCACATTACCGTCTTTCAGCTCAAGAATCTGTTTTATCCTGTCTTTGTTTACTATTGCGGTTATTGCGACGGCGGCAATAATAACAATTATCACTCCGAGAATGATAAATGATTTGACTTTTGTTTTTGACTTCATAAAAAATACACACTCCCAAAAAAGAAATTTCAAATAGCGAATTACAAATTTCGCTAAATTCTTTTCTTCAGTATAACATACAAATATCAATAAATAAAGACCAAAAACGGCAAAAATTGCTCTGCTCGAAGATTTCCGTAAGCGAAGGCTTTATCAGACTGAAAACCGCCGATTTTCAAATCCGCAACAAATTCAACCCCCGGTTTTACATATTCACTTATTTAATGTTTCCTCTCCGTTGTCATAGAGATTTTCGTTGATTTTTGCAACGGAAAGATTTGCAGCAACGCCGTTGATTATGATTGCGTCACGCTTATTCTTCGGATAAAGCTCTGCAAATCCGCCTATTCTGAGCAGATACTGTGTCTCATCAACATCAAGCTCCATTGCCCTGCAAATGCAAATCAGCGATTCTCTTGACGGATTACGAACTCCCGAAAAAATCTGATAGCCCGTAATTTCGCTCAGTTCGGTTTTCTTGATTACCGATGACTTGACTAATCCTTTCTTTTCAAGTATATTTGATAGATAGGCAGGCAGTTCGCCGCTGACCATATAGCGGCTGTTTTCTTTGAGATAATCGCCGATGTTGTTAGCCTTCATCAGCTCGTTCATAAGCTCGGCTGTGGTTTTGACTGTCATAAAAACACTCCTTGGAAGTGATGATTTGGAATTTTGTTTTGATAAAATTATGTCAGAGCAATTTGAATTTGTCAAGGCTCTGAAAAACAGCGGAGGAAAAACCGCCGTCGTTCTGCGAAACCGGCTGTCGGGAATTGAAGTCGTCAAGCTTAGCTTTGAGGGCGATCCGTCTGTTTACGAAGTTTTGAAAAACATATCGCACCCCAATCTGCCGAGGGTTTACGGCATTGAGACCGTCGGCAAATGCTGCACGGTAATTGAAGAATACATAAACGGCGCAACGGTTGCGGATTTTTTGGAAAACGGCTTATACACGGAAAAGGGCGTGCGGGAGGTCATAAAGGGCGTATGCTCTGCGCTTGATGCGCTTCATTCGCTGAATATAATTCACCGTGACATCAAGCCGGAAAACATAATGCTCGACATCTCGGGCAATGTTAAACTGATTGATTTTGATGCGGCAAGAATTTTCAAAAGCTATCAGCCGCAGGACACCGCATTCATAGGCACGGCGGGCTTTGCCGCGCCGGAACAATACGGAATTAATCAGACCGACCGCCGCTCGGATATTTTCGCTCTCGGCATTCTGATGAATGTTATGCTCACGGGCGAGCACCCCTCGAAAAAGCTATATCACGGCAAACTCGGTAAAATCATCGAAACATGCATAAACCTTGACCCGAACAAGCGGTATCCGGATGTCCGTAAGCTTGTTTCTGAATTATAACCGCAAAGATGACCCGAAAACGGAACATTTGAAGCGTTTTCAGGCGAAGGCTTGCTCCCGCCGTCTGACTTTTACACAGAATTGTTGATATATAAGGTTTTTTCGGTAGGGAACGCTGTCCTCAGCGTTCCGATTCGCCGCAGGCGAATAATGAAATATTTTTCTTTGGGACGATGTGGGCATCGTCCCCTACAAATTAAAAAACAAACCGTAGCCTTGCGGC
>CAYXVM010000134.1:0-5766 GCA_964468465.1 uncultured Clostridium sp. | reverse complement strand
ATAGACAAGCTCTATTCCCTCTCTCATTGCCCGTTCTTTGAAAACAAAAACGACTTCGTCAAGCTCTGCAAGAATATCTATCTTTTCAATTTTCAGCTTCATTCTTCCGCTGCTCATTCTTGAGAAATCGAGAAGCTCCTCAACCATATCGTTGAGCCTTGAAGCTTCACTGATAATAACGCCCATGCCTCGCTGAGTCATTGCAGGGTCGGTGTCACCAATCTGAAGAAGCGTTTCTCCCCAGCCCTTAATCGCCGTCAGCGGAGTGCGAAGCTCATGAGAAATAGTTGAAATAAAATCGTTCTTTAATCTGTCTGACGCTGCAAGCTTTGTTGCCATGTCGTTTATCGTTGTACAAAGCTCACCGATTTCATCGTTATAAGGATAATGGTCAATCCGAGCTTCAAGGTCGCCTCCCGCAATCCTCTTTGCCGTTTCGCCGATGTCCTTGACGGGATTGACTATTGAACGGATAAACAGGATTCCCGAAAACATCAGCAGAGCAAACATGCCGAGACATGCCAAAGCAACAATTATGCTTATGCGGACAAGCTGTTCGTCTATCGCTTCAAGCGAAACCATAAATCTTACTGCTCCGCCGTTAACGCCGCTCGGATAATTATAAATACATGTTGCAGCCATTATTTTTTCGCCCGACGGGAGTCTCCCCGTCCACTTTGAGCTTCCGTTGCCGTCTCTTGCGGCAACATAATCCGGCATTTCAACATCGCCCTTTATTTCAAATCCGCTTGATGAAAGAATCACCTTGCCCGTGCTGTCGATAATCCAAACAGCCATCTTGTCTTTTTCAGGGAATGTTTCAATAAAATTTCTGCCTGCAGCTTCAAATCCGCCCGAATTGGAATCTACGCTCAGATTAAAGGTTGACGCTATTTCATCGGCAGAATAGGAATCGAGCGTCATTCCCGCAACGCCGTAATAATAATTGCGCAGGGAGAAAATCAGAGCAAGAGATACCGAAACCAAGATCAGAACGACTATTGACGCAACATTGAAAAACCATCTTTTGGTTATTCCGACAAACTTCAAAGCTCTGCCCCCTTTCGCTTGATATTACGGCAAATAAGTCAAACAACCCACTTGTAGCCGACGCCCCATATCGTTATGAGATGTTTCGGAACCGACGGTTCATCCTCAACCTTCATTCTGAGCCTGCGGATATTAACATCAACAATTTTTTCTTCTCCGAAATATCCGCTGCCCCAGACTGTATTAAGAATATCCGTTCTGCTCAGCGCAGCGCCTGCGTTGGTGAAGAAATATTCCATCATCTGAAACTCAACCTGAGTCAGCTCTATGTATCTTCCGTTTTTGGTGAGCGTTCTGCTGCGAAGATTCAGCTTGAACTCCCCAAGTTCTATAACATCAACCGTTTTCGGCTTTTCGGAAGTGTTCATGGCTACTCGCCTGTAAATCGCATCAACTCTTGCAACAAGCTCCGAGGGCGAAAACGGCTTGGTAACATAATCGTCAGCACCCATCATAAGCCCTGTTATTTTATCCATTTCCTGAGTTTTTGCGGTAAGCATTATAATGCCGATATTGTTGCTCTTTGAGCGAAGCTGTTTGCAGACCTCAAGCCCGTCAACATTAGGCATCATAACATCAAGAACGGCAACATCAATGTCTCCGCCGCACGAATCATAAAGCTCAAGAGCCTCCGCTCCGTCCTTTGCTTCAACAACATCATAGCCGCCTCTGCGAAGATTGATTACGATAAACTCCCTTATTGCCGCTTCATCCTCGGCTATCAAAACCCGTTTCATCCTCTTACTCTCCTTTCAGTCACGGTATCGGCAATATTTTTGCCGCAATATAATCGGCATCTATTCCGAGCGATTTTCCGTTTTGCGTGATAAAAGCGCACACGGCGTTTTCAGCCCTTTCAACAACGGTAATATATGCGCTGAAATCCTCGGACTTCCATCTTTCGGCATCAATTTTCAAAACGGAATAAAGCTCTCCGACGGAATTGCCCTCGCCGTCCGTCTTATAAACAACCCAGCAGTTTTGGGAGCTGTAGTTTCTGATACCGGTTGTTTCAATTTCATTTTTATCAAGGCAAATCATATACCCGTCGGAATAATTGACAAGAGCGTTCTGAACCGTTTCTGCATTTCCCGAAATAAAATCAGTCCATTCGGTTATATAAATACTCTCTGTAACGGTGGTTGCGGAATCATCGCCGGTTGCAAGCAGACTTCTCTGAACGGGGATATCAATTATGCCGTCATTATTGATATCGGCGCAGGCTATCGGCTGATAGCGGAGAGTTGAAGTATTCGTCATGGTTTCGGGGTCAAGAAGCGGAGCGCAAAGCTCGGACTTTTCTTTATCCCAATAAATAAGCTCGGTTATCATCTGCGATTCGCCTTTTAAAGCGTCAACATAAATTCTCAGAGGTGAATCTCCCGACACTTTTTCGGTTTTAAAAGAGGTGTAAGCACTGATATTTGGATCAATCTTTGTTTCGCCCATCAGCACAACTTCATTGCCCGAGAGCTTCATAACTCTTGCAAGCCTTTGAATTATTCCGTCAGTCTGAGTCTGACTGATAAAGAATATTTCTTTTCTTGAGTCGCTGTCAATATCAACAACCTCGCAAATCGTGCACGCCTCGTTGGAAATCTCTTTGTATTCATCGGATTTCATCTGAGAACGGTAAACCGACATAATACTGTTTGACGCAACGCCCGACACTCTCCATATAACAACAAGTTCACTGCTGCCGTCGGAATCCATATCCGTAATAACAAGCTTTTCAACCTCGTTGCCGTAGCCCGTGAAATCTCCGCAGGATATCCACCTTCCGTCAACGATATCAAAGTAGTGCATTCTTGCAACCGAGGGGTCACTGCTGTCAATATAGAATATCAAAGCCTCCGTCTCACCGTCGGAATCCAAATCTTCAACAACAATTGCCGAACGGTGTTCACCTTTTTTGGGGCTGCAAAGCGAAGCGCTTTTGCTGACCTTTTCGTTAAACGCATAAACAAGCTCCGCATATTCTTCATAATAAAGCGGAGGAGAAATCAATGAATTTACGGGACGGATAAATTCTGCCGAATCACAGGATGAAAGCAAAAAGCAGACAGCAAGCGCCGCACAAATGACGGAGAATATCGCTTTTTTCATTGCTTTCACCCCTTTCAGAATATACTTACAGTATTTCAAGATATTATAGCACATTCTTTTTCCATAAATCAACAGTTAATTATATAATTAATATAAATTTAATATAACTATTTTAATGTGATGCAAAAATCCCGCAGAAAGACGAAAAATCAATCCGTTTTCTGCGGGATAATGTTATGAAATATCAACAATTGCCGTGTAATCGCCGTATGACCAGCAGTCATCGTCCGTGACCGTCACCGTAACCGTCACAGTTCCGACCGTATTTTCATCAACGCTGTTAAGATCGGCGCTGATTGTGATGTTCTCAGTAGTTAACTGAGAAATCGATTCTTCAGGCCCAACAACGGTTATCTCGGAAAAATTAAGGTTGACAAGCTCAGCATTTGCATTGCCGGGAACATTGATAAAGCTGACTGTATCGGGAGCAGAAATGGTTCTCGAAGTCATGCCGTCAACAGTAACCGTAACAGTAAACTGCTCAACGCCGTCAAGCAAGATAGCACCGGTAATATCGGAAGCATTTACAGTGAATTCATTGACTCCCGAATGAATTTTTGAAAAGTCAATCGAGGCTATTTCAAATGCTTCCAATCCCTCAAGTTTTTGCTCGGGAATACCGAACTTTGCGGTTGAGGGACTTATTGAAACATTGAACGGCAGGTTTTCAACATAATTTGAAGGCTTGTTGATAAAGCTGCATTCGACAGGCAATTCTGCAATTTTATAGACGGGAATGGTTATTCTGATAACCTCGGACTGTTTATTGAACGAAATGAATTTCGGAACCGAACCTTCTTTTGTCAGGGCAACAAGAGATGCATCAATCGTTTTATTTTGGCGCAGAGTTTCGTCAACCGTTCCTCTTGCAACAATACGGCTGATTTTGTTAATCTCGGTTTCGGGTCCCGATACTCTGACCATATTCGATTCGGGGAAAATGTAGCTGTCAATAAAATAGCCGTCAGGCGTTGCTTCGTCTTTAAAATCAATTTCCG
Source organism: uncultured Clostridium sp. (assembly GCA_964468465.1). Taxonomy (GTDB): domain Bacteria; phylum Bacillota; class Clostridia; order Oscillospirales; family Acutalibacteraceae; genus CAG-177. The sequence continues at coordinate 1,612 of CAYXVM010000134.1, read as the reverse complement.
CCTCAATGGCAAACTCTTTTTCTTTTTGATAGTCGAAATAAACCTCAACCTCGTCGGTTGAAAGATTATTAAAATTATAGCCCGGTCTTGCGCTGACGGTTGATACCTTCAGATTAAGACGGTATGTTCCGACAGAATTTACATAGCTTGTGTCTGCGGTAACAACAATATCGTTAATCGTATCGTCAGACTCAACGATATATCTCTTGCCGCTGATTGTAACATCAACGGTAAACTGAGTTTCTCCGAAAGGCTGAAGACCGAGATCCTTCTCAATTTTTGAATAATCGATCTGAACCGGAACGCCCTTGACCGTATGGGTTATTTCGGGGCTGAACTCAACAACCACAACAAGCCATATGACAACAGCAGCTATCACCGAAAAGATAAACACAAAGCGGTTGTCATAAAAAAGATCGCTGAATCTTTGTTTCTTATTTTTCATTTCTTTTTACCCTTAAACTTATTGATAAGATTATTAACTACTCCGCCGGTGCTCTCGGGAGCGGTTTCGATAAGATAATCCATAAGCAGCTCTCTGAGCTTTGATTCAGTCAGATTTCTGATAAGTTCGCCTTTGAACGCAACCGAAATAACTCCCGTTTCTTCGGAAGTTACAACAATCATTGCATCGCTCTGCTCGCTCATGCCTATGGCGGCTCTGTGCCTTGTTCCGAGGTCGCTTGAAATATCGTTATTCTTCGTCAGCGGAAGAACGCAGCCTGCGCAGATAAGTCTGCCGTTTCTGACAATTGCCGCGCCGTCATGAAGCGGAGCTTTGGGATAAAAAATATTTCCGATTAGCTCATGGGTTATCTTGGCGTCAACAGCCGTGCCCGTTTTTATTACTTCACCGAGAAGCATTTCTTTTTCCATAACAATCAGCGAACCGGTTTTGCTATCGCTCATGCGCTGAACAGCCTTTGCAATTTCAATAATCGCATCGCTGACCATTTCGATATTCGCCGTGTCATTACCCTTAATCAGGAAACTGAGATTTGAAAATCTGCTTTTGCCGACCCTCTCGAGAACCTGCCTGATTTCCTGTTGGAACAGAATAATCAGAACTATAAAAATATTCTGGAAAATTACACGGAAAATAAAAGAGCTTGCCTGCATGTCAAGCTGATAAATCAGCAGATATGCCGCTCCGAGCAAAAGCAAGCCTTTCGCAAGCTGAAATGCTCTTGTTTCACGGATAAGCTTAATGCCGTTATAGAGAATAAATGCAACAAGGCAAATATCGAGAAAATCCGTTATTTTAAACTCCAAAGACGGCAGCTTTGAGAAAAAATCGGTTATATTTTCAAATAAGGTCATGTTTTTTGACCATTCCTTTCCTTAACTGAAAATATCATATCATATAAAAAGGCAGGTTGCAAATATTAATTGGATTATTAACAAAAATTTAACTTTCAAAATAAAGAAACAACCGATTAATCCGATTCATCCGATAAGGCAAACCGCCTGAGCGGCTATTCCCTCACCTCTGCCGGTGAAGCCGAGACCCTCTTCGGTCGTCGCCTTAACGCTGACAAAATCAGGTGATATTTCGCAGCAATCGGCAATATTTCGGCGCATTTGCTCAATATATGGGCGCATTTTGGGCTTC
>CAYXVM010000133.1:0-5800 GCA_964468465.1 uncultured Clostridium sp. | reverse complement strand
CTCCGAAACGAGTTCTGCCAGTATAGATAAGGTCTTTTCTCTTATTGTAAAGGTCTCTGTCAACAAGGAAATATTCCTGCTCGGGGCCAACGGTTGTTTTAACGCTTGTTACATCGTCCTGACCGAAAAGCTTCAGGATTCTGACAGCCTGCCTGCTGATTGCTTCCATTGAACGAAGAAGCGGAGTTTTCATATCAAGAGCTTCGCCGCCGTAGGAGCAGAATGCGGTCGGAATGCAAAGAACGCCTTCTTTGATGAAAGCATATGAGGTGGGGTCCCATGCGGTGTAGCCTCTTGCCTCAAAGGTGGCTCTCAGACCGCCTGAGGGGAAGCTTGATGCATCGGGTTCGCCTCTGACAAGCTCTTTGCCCGAGAACTCCATGATAACGCTGCCGTCTTTGCAGGGAGAAATGAAGCTGTCATGCTTCTCTGCAGTGATACCCGTCATGGGCTGGAACCAGTGAGTATAATGGGTTGCTCCATTTTCAACCGCCCAATCCTTCATTGCGTTGGCAACTACATTTGCAACGGCGATGTCAAGGCGTTTGCCGTCCTGAATCGTCTTTTTCATTGCCTTGTAGGTTTCTTTTGGTAATCTCGACTTCATGGCTTTATCGTCAAAAACCATACAACCGAAATAATCGGGAACACTTTTCATGCTCAATCTCTCCTTGTCTTAATGTATTGAAACATCCGATATAAAAAATGGCAAAGACACCGTTGGTTGGGCGCCTTTGCCTTGCTATGGCATAAGTATACCGCCAAAGCCGTTCAAAGTCAAGCAATTTTACCCGATTTTCACATATTCTTGCAATCTGACGGATTTTTCGTCGAAATAGTGAAATTCTTTTGTGAATTTTGTGGAAATCGCCGAAAATATCATTTTAGGGTTTGACAAAGCAAACCAATAACATTATAATATGGGGGAACAAAGGTGTTCGCAAACGGCAAATGCGCCGTTTTTGCGAGCGCCTTTAATTTTTTGTTAGGGAATGAAGCTTATGCTAAAAAAAGAGGGCCAGATAAGAATCCCCTCCGGCTGCGCCATCGCCGGCCTTTTCTCAAAAGACGGCAAATGCGTTTCGGGCGACAAAATCGTTAAGGCCATGACAACAATGCATGACCGCTCCAACGGATTGGGCGGCGGTTTTGCGGGCTACGGAATTTATCCGCAGTATAAGGATTATTATGCTTTCCATATCTTCTATGACAGCATGTCCGCCCGTGAAGAATGCGAAAAATATCTTGACGATATGTTTGAGATAATCAACCTTTCCAAAATACCCATCAGAAAATCGCCTAAAATCATTGACGAGCCGTTGATCTGGCGTTATTTCGTTGCTCCGAACCCCAACAAGCTCAGAGACAGTCAGCTTGACGAAAAGGAATATGTTGTCAGAGCGGTTATAAAAATAAATACCGAATTTGACGGCTCATATGTTTTCTCAAGCGGCAAAAACATGGGCGTTTTTAAGGCCGTCGGCTACCCCGAGGATGTCGGCGAATTCTACAGACTTGAAGAATACGAGGGCTATTCATGGACGGCTCACGGAAGATATCCGACCAACACCCCCGGCTGGTGGGGCGGCGCTCATCCGTTCTCAATGCTCGACTATTCAATCGTTCATAACGGCGAAATCTCGTCATATGACGCAAACCGCCGTTACATTGAAATGTTCGGATATAAATGTAATCTTTTAACAGATACCGAAGTTATTACATACATTATTGATTATCTTGTCCGCAAACAGGGGCTGACGCTTGAAGAAACGGCAAGCGTCATTGCCGCACCGTTCTGGTCAACCATTGAAAGCAAGGACGAAGAGGAGCGCAAACGCCTGACTTATCTGCGGAACACCTTCAGCAGTCTGCTGATAACAGGTCCGTTCTCCATTCTGCTCGGCTTCAACGGCGGGCTTATGGCTCTTAATGACAGGCTGAAGCTGCGTTCAATGGTTGTCGGCGAAAAGGACAAGACCGTTTATATCGCAAGTGAAGAATGTGCCATCAGAATGATGGAGCCGGATATTGAAAAGATATGGTCGCCCAAGGGCGGAGAAGCCGTTATTGTCAGATTGGAAGGCGGTGAGAACAATGCCGATTAATTTCATTTATCCCGATTATGAGGTTGTCAGAGACAACACCCGATGCATAAGATGCAGAGCCTGCGAAAGGCAGTGCGCCAACGGAGTTCACAGCTACGACGCAGAGTCTAACTTCATTAAGAGCGACGAATCAAAATGCGTCAACTGCCACAGATGCGTTTCGCTCTGCCCCACAAGGGCGCTCAAAATCGTCAGAACGCCCCATACATTTAAAGAAAACAACAACTGGAACGAGCGTGCGATTGAAGAAATCTATATGCAGGCGGGAAGCGGCGGAGTTCTGCTCTCATCAATGGGCAATCCCGAAAAGTATCCCGTCTATTGGGATAAAATCCTCATCAACGCTTCTCAGGTCACCAATCCTCCCATCGACCCGCTCAGAGAACCCATGGAAACCCGCACATTTCTCGGCAAAAAGCCCTCAAAGATTGAGCGCAACCCCGACGGCTCGCTGAAAGACAATCTTCCCCCTCAGCTTGAGCTTGAAATGCCCATAATGTTCTCCGCAATGTCCTACGGCTCAATCAGCTACAATGCTCACGAAAGCATGGCTCGTGCCGCTCAGGCTCTCGGAACATACTACAACACCGGTGAGGGCGGTCTGCACGAGGACTTTTATAAATACGGCGCAAACACGATAGTTCAGGTTGCTTCGGGCAGATTCGGCGTTTATAACGATTATCTCAACGCAGGCGCCGCAATCGAAATCAAAATGGGTCAGGGCGCAAAACCCGGGATCGGCGGTCACCTGCCGGGAACAAAAATCGTCGGCGACATTGCAAAAACGAGAATGATTCCCGAGGGTTCGGACGCTATCTCCCCCGCCCCGCACCACGATATTTATTCAATCGAAGATCTCAGACAGCTTGTTTTTTCTCTTAAAGAAGCTACGGAATACAAAAAGCCCGTCATCGTTAAGGTTGCGGCGGTTCACAACATAGCCGCAATCGCAAGCGGCATTGCACGAAGCGGTGCGGATATTATCGCAATCGACGGCTTCAGAGGCGGCACGGGCGCCGCTCCGACAAGAATCAGAGACAATGTCGGCATTCCCATTGAGCTTGCACTTGCGAGCGTTGATTCAAGGCTCAGAGACGAGGGAATCAGAAACACGGTTTCGCTCGTCGTGGGCGGCAGCATCAGAAACAGCGCAGATGTTGTTAAGGCAATTGCGCTCGGTGCCGATGCGGTTTATATTGCAACGGGCGCATTGATAGCTTTGGGCTGTCACCTTTGCAGAAACTGCCAGAGCGGCAACTGCAACTGGGGCATTGCAACGCAGAAACCCGAGCTTGTCCGCAGACTTAATCCCGATATCGGATACCGCAGACTTGTTAATCTTCTCACCGCCTGGAACAGAGAAATCAAAGAACTCATGGGCGGCATGGGCATTAACTCCATTGAAGCTCTCAAGGGCAACCGTCTCATGCTCAGGGGCATAGGTCTGACGGAAAAAGAGCTTGAAATTCTGGGAATTTCCCACGCAGGTGAATAATTATGAAAAGAGTATATGTCAATGAAAAGTGGTGCCTCGGCTGCCACCTTTGCGAATATTACTGCGCCTACGCCAACAGCGGCGAAAGCGACATGGTCAAGGCATTAACCAACTTGCAGATTCACCCGAGAATTCAGATTGAAGAACAGAACGGCATTTCATTTGCCGTTTCCTGCCGCCATTGCGATGAGCCTCTTTGCGTTAAGGGCTGTATCACGGGTGCGCTGACAAGGCAGGACGGAGTTATCGTTATCGACAAGGATAAATGCGTCGGCTGTTACACCTGCATACTCTCCTGCCCCTACGGCGCAATTTCTCATAACGAAACGGGCGCAATTCAGAAATGCGAGCTTTGCACAAAAACCGCAGAGGGCGTTCCGCAATGCGTTAAGGGCTGCCCCAACGGCGCAATAGTCTTTGAAGAGAGGTGACGGAGATGAAATATGTTATAATCGGCAACTCCGCCGCTGCGGCAGGAGCCGTTGAGGGAATCAGAGGTATTGACCAATCCTCACCGATTACTATAATATCTAAGGAAAAATATCATATATACTCCCGTCCGCTGATTTCATACTATCTCTGCGGCAAAACAGATTTGCAGAGAATGAAATACAGACCTGACGATTACTATGAAAAGAACGGCTGTTCCTGCCTTTTAGGAGAAACCGCAGTGAAAATCGATAAAGACAAAAAAGCGGTTCTGCTTGAAAGCGGCAAAGAGGTTGAATACGACAAGCTTCTTGTTGCAACCGGTTCTTCGCCTTTCGTTCCGCCCATTAAAGGGCTTGAAAAAGCCAATAAAAAGTTCACCTTTATGAGCCTTGACGATGCTCTTGCGCTTGAAACCGAGCTTGGGAGCGACAAAAAGGTTCTGATTGTCGGCGCAGGTCTTATCGGCCTTAAATGCGCCGAGGGAATCAAAGACAGAGTAGGCGAAATCACCGTTATTGACCTTAGCGAAAGGGTTCTTTCAAGCATTCTCGATTCCGAGGGTTCGGAAAGGGTCAAAAAGCATCTTGAATCGGAAGGATTAAAATTAATTCTCGGCCACACCGTTTCGGAGTTTGACGAAAGCTCCGCAGTAACCGACAGCGGCGAAAAGATTGATTTTGATATTCTTGTTCTTGCTCTCGGCGTTCGCCCCAACACCTCCCTGCTGACCGAAATCGGCGCTCAGGCGGGCAGAGGCATCAAGACCGCCGATTCAATGGAGACAAGCATTGACGGCATCTACTGCGCAGGCGACTGCTGCGAAAGCCACGATGTTTCAAGCGGTCAGGACAGAATTCTTGCCCTGCTCCCCAACGCCTACCGTCAGGGTGAAATTGCGGGAATCAACATGGCGGGCGGAAACGCCGCATTTGACAGAGCCATTCCGATGAATGCAATCGGATTTTTCGGGCTTCACATTATCACGGCAGGCACATATGACGGCGAAGCTTTTGAGAAATCGGACGAAAAGAGCTATAAAAAGCTTTTCTGCAAAGACGGCTATCTTGTCGGCTACATAATGGTCGGCGATGTTGAAAAGGCGGGCATTTATACCTCGCTGATTCAGAACAGAATTCCGCTTTCGGACATTGATTTCGGCCTTATATTTGAAAAGCCGTCGCTGATGGCGTTCTCCCGTAAATACAGAAACGAAAAGCTCGGAGGTAGAAGCCAATGATTCATATAGACGCAAACGGCAAGGATTTTAAGGAGCTCAACGAGCTTATCAGAGGCTCAGACGAGGTTACGGTTGACAACTGCCTCGGTCAGCGTTTCATTGCAAGCGGAATGAGCGGCAAAAACATAACCATAAACGGCGTTCCCGGCAACGCCCTCGGCTCTTATCTCAACGGCGCTGAAATTACCGTTAACGGCAACGCTCAGGACGCCGCAGGCGACACGATGAATGACGGAAAAATTATCATTCACGGCAATGTCGGCGATGCGGCGGGCTATGCGATGAGAGGCGGAGAAATCTATGTTGAGGGCAACGCAGGCTACCGTGCCGGAATCCATATGAAAGCTTACAAAGAGAAGCTTCCCGTTATGGTCATCGGCGGGGTTTGCGGAAGCTTTCTCGGAGAATATCAGGCGGGCGGTCTGATAATCGTTCTCGGCAGGAATCCCGACTCCGCACCGATAGTCAGCAACTTCTGCGGAACGGGAATGCACGGCGGAAAGATTTTTCTCAGATGTGATGAAATAAACT
>CAYXVM010000132.1:0-5827 GCA_964468465.1 uncultured Clostridium sp. | reverse complement strand
GTTGCTTCGCTTGAAGCCGGAATGCCGTTGCTGACCGTGAGCGTTACCTTACTGCCCTGAATCGCCTTTTCGCCCGCTTCGGGAGACTGAGCGATAACTCTGCCCTTGGGAAGATCACTGTTTTCTTCGATTACATTCGGGTCAAGCGTGAGATTGACCGATTTCAGAATAGCCTCAGCCATTTCAACATCCCAGCCCTTATCCGAAACATTCGGAACCTCAACAAGATCCTCATCGCTTGCATAATAAATAACGATAACCGTGTCAATGCTGACCTCGGTGTTGCGCTCGGGATCGGTTTTAATAACAGTACCGAATTCCTCTGTCATGCTGAGCATAGGCAAAAGCGTAACGGTAAAGCCCTTGCTTTTAAGAGTATCCTCCGCGAGCTGATGCTGATAGCCGTAAACATCGGGAACAACAACTTTCTGAGCATTGTTAACAACAGAAAGGGTAATAACATTGTTATCTCTGCTTACCTTCTGACCGCTGCTCGGCTCCTGGTCACAGACCGAACCGTTTTCATAAGAACTGTTTGAAATAGGGTCAATGATGAATTTAAAGTCTTTTTCATAGTCACTGCCCTTGATTTCCTGCTCATAATTCTTACCGATAAACTGAGGAACAACAAGGGTATCGCTCTTAAAAATATCGGTAAAGAAATAAAGAAAAGCAAAAACAATAACTGCAAGAGTGAGAACTCCGATTGAAACGCCGATGGCAATCATGCCGCCTCTGCCGTTCTTTCTCTCCTCCTCATCTTCAGAATCATCAATCTCCTGATAGTTTGAAACAGCAGGAGTATTCTGAACGGGAGCTTTGACCTGAGGCTGTGCGGCAACGGAAGGCACAGGCTTGCGGTTTGAGACATATTTTGTGGGTTCTGTATCAACAAAATAATCCTTTTGGAATCGAATGGTCGGATTTCTCTTGAATTCCTCAATATCAAGAAGCATTTCTGCGGCAGACTGATATCTGTCTTTTGCATTTTTCTGCATTGCGTGCATAACAATCTGTTCAAGACCGACGGGAATGCTGCTGTTAATTTCTCTCGGTCTTTTCGGGTCATTCTGAAGCTGCATGAGTGCAACCGAAACCGAATTATCGGATTGGAAAGGAAGCTGACCTGTCAGCATTTCATACATAACAACGCCGACCGAATAGATATCCGCTCTGTCGTCGGTCGTATCTCCCCTCGCCTGCTCGGGGCTGATATAATGAACCGAGCCAATTGCGCTGTCGGTCATGGTCTTTGTGTCGCTGTAGCTGAATCTGGCAATGCCGAAATCCGTAACCTTGATGTTGCCGTTTGAAAGAAGCATTATGTTCTGAGGCTTGATATCTCTGTGAACAATGCCTTTATCATGAGCATGCTGGAGTGCACGGAGAATCTGCATCGTGAAATGAACGGTTTCTTTTATGCCGAGCTTGCCCTGCTGCTCAATATATTCTTTGAGAGTTATGCCCTCAACATATTCCATGACGATATATTGAAGCCTGTCACCGTAGCTTACATTGAAAACCTTAACAATATTCGGGTGAGAAAGCACGGCTATTGCCTTTGATTCATTTTTGAATCTGCGGCGGAATTCTTCATTGGCAAGATATTCTTCTTTCAGAATTTTAACAGCAACGGTTCTGTCGTCGATGTTGTCATAAGCCTTATAAACAACAGCCATACCGCCAACGCCGATAACTTCCTGAATTTCATATCTCCCGTCAAGTCTTTTGCCGGTGTAATTATCCATATAAACAATCCTTTCAGATAACAAGTCAATTTTTCTTACCGACCGACGGCAACAACCGTTATGTTGTCTCCGCCGCCGTTCTGAATTGCAAGGTTAACAAGCCTGTTTGCAAATTCATGGAAGCATCCGTCGACCGTAAGCTCAATAATGTTGTCGGTTTCTATGTAGTTGGTCAAACCGTCGGAGCAAAGAATAAGATAATCTTCATCGCCGAACGGCTCCTGGCAAAAGTCAATTCTGACCTCTCCGTCAACGCCCAAAGCTCTTGTTATTATATGTTTGCTCGGATGATCCGCCGCTTCCTCGGCGGTTATTTCTCCGTTTTCAATCATCTGCTGAACAACGGAATGATCTCTTGTCAGCTGAACCAATTCGCCGCAGGATATCTTATAGGCACGGCTGTCTCCCGCATGAGCAACATAGACAAAGGAATCCGTTATCACAGCCGCAACGACGGTTGTTCCCATGCCTTCATACTTTTCATCGGTGAGCGAAAGATTGAAAATACGCTTGTTTGCATTTTCCAAAGCGGAAATCATCAGGCTTTTAACGGAAAGATCCGTCATGCCCGAATAATAACGCTCGGTAATCTGTTCCTTAATTGATTTAACAGCCTCCGAACTTGCAAAAGCACCCTCTGCTGCGCCACCCATTCCGTCACAGACAACCGCCAAAACCGCACCGCCGTCAAGCTCGCAGGCAGCATAAGAATCCTGGTTGTTCTCTCTGACAAGACCCGCATCGGTTCTTGCAGCAATATTCATGCTATTCATCCCCCTTTGTTTCGGACTTTGTTTTCTTTTAATCTAAGCTGACCGCACGAAGCGTCGATATCTGAACCGAGCTTGCGTCTGACAGTTGCATTAATTCCTTTTTTGGAAAGAATCTCAACAAATCTTTCAACCTGCTGCGGTGAGCTTGGCTTAAACGGACTTTCCGCCACCTCGTTGACGGGAATCAGGTTAACATGGCAGAGCATGCCTTTAAGCTTTGAAGCAAGCTCATAAGCACATTCATCGGAATCATTGACACCCGAAAGCATGGCATACTCGAACGATATTCTTCTTGAAGTTTCGGCTGCATATTTTCTGCAAACCGAAAGAAGCTCGTCAACATGATAACTGCGGTTAATCGGCATTATTTTACTTCTCAGCTCATCATTCGGAGCATGAAGCGAAATCGATAATGTAAGCTGAAGTCTGCGGTCAAGAAGCTCTTTGATTTTCGGAACAACTCCGCAGGTTGAAAGAGAAATGTTCCTCATTGATATATTAAGCCCTTTTTCATCGGTAATAAGGCTGATAAAGCGCATGACATTATCAAAATTGTCAAGCGGTTCGCCCATACCCATGAGAACGATATGCGAAATTCTTTCGCCGATATCACGCTGAGCGCAATAAAGCTGAGAAAGAATTTCACCGGGCAAAAGGCATCTTTTGAAGCCGCCGAGGGTTGAAGCGCAAAACGCACACCCCATCTTACAGCCGACCTGTGATGAAACGCAGATAGTGTAGCCGTATTTATATTTCATAACAACGCTTTCAACAAAATCGCCGTCATGAAGTGCAAAAAGATATTTAACCGTTTTATCAAGCTGAGAAACTTGCTTTTTTGCAATTTTACAGCCGTAAATCGGAAATTTTTCATTTAACTCATTTCTGAGAGCTTTCGGCAGATTTGTCATTTCGTCATAATCCGCCGCAAGATGCTTATGAAGCCATTCATAAACCTGCTTTGCACGGAATTTCGGGATTTTAAGCCCGTCAAACTCCGCAGTCAGCTCCTCAAGAGTCATTGAAAGGATATCAAGGCTCATTTTGTGCCTCCGTCTTTGCAAAATGCGGCGATAAAGAAACCGTCGGTTGAATGAATATGAGGCATAAGAGTCAAATAATTTTCTTCACTATCGCTGAATCTCGGAATATCGGGCAGAACTTTTATTGCGGAAAATTCGGGATGCTCGCTGAGAAATCTGTCGCAAAGCTCTGAATTTTCTTTGGGATTCAAGGTGCAGGTTGAATAGACAAGCCTGCCGCCGTCCTTCAGATAACGAATGGCATTACATAATATACGATACTGCAAATCGGGCAAATTGTCAATATCCGAGAGCTTTTTGAAGCGAATTTCGGGCTTTCTTCTGATGATTCCGAGCCCTGAGCACGGCACATCGCAAAGAACCCTGTCAGCTAATCCGTAATTTTCATTGAATACGGAAGCGTCTGAAAGATATGAATAAACATTAGTCAGACCGAGGCGTTCCGCACCGTGCTTTATAAGTTCAACCCTTGACTGGTAAACATCAAAGGCTCTGACACAGCCGGAATTGTTCATTTTTTCAGCAATCGTGAACGCTTTTCCGCCCGGAGCGGAGCATAAATCGAAAACTGTTTCATTCTCCTGAGGGTCAAGAGCCTTGCAGCAAAGCTGAGAAGCGATGTCCTGAGCATGAAACAGACCGTTTTTATAAGCTTCAAGCTCGTCAACCGAGCCTGTGTTGCTTAAAATCAACGCTTCATCGGCGGAATTGGTTTTTTCGGAGATAACACCCTCCTCGGCAAGCTTCCAGATAAGCTCGTCCGCCGTTATTTTAAGCGTGTTTGCTCTGACAACAATCGGCGGCGGCTCCAAAGCTTTCTGCGCAAGCGCAACGGCATTTTCAAAACCGTAAGCGTCAACCCAGAGTGAAAGAAGCCATTCGGGGCAGGAATATTTAACGGCAAGATAATCAATGTCGTTTTCTCCGCCCTCGGGAAGCCTTAATCCGTTATCGGAAACCCTCCTGAGAACAGCGTTAACAAGAGAAGCCGCAAATGAAGATTTGTTAACCTTTGCAAGATTAACGCTTTCATTAACAGCCGCCCTTGACGGCACCTTATCCATGAACAGAAGCTGATATGTACCCATTCTCAGAATTGTGTGAAGCTCGGGCTTCAGCTTTCTGACGGGCTGATTCAGATATAAGCTGAGGTTGTAATCAATCAGAATCAGCCTGTCAAGAGTTCCGTAAACAACATTACAGACAAAAGCTTTGTCTCTGTCATCAAGCTCGGGATTTTCTTTTAATAAACTGTCAACGGCAAGATTTGAATAAGCGCCGTCTTTTTGTACCTTCAGAAGCGCTTCAAAAGCCACTTGCCTGGCACTTTTCATATATTCAGCATCCTTTCGGAGAGAATCAGTCTCTCCTGTTGTTAAATCTCAAAATAAGTCGAAGCAGATTTGCAAGAGCCACAATCATTGAAGCAACATAGGTCATTGCGGCAGCGGCAAGAACCTTTTTTGCTCCCGACAATTCATCGCCGTAAAGCAGATTCGTTTCGTCGATAACTTTTATCGCTCTGCGGCTTGCGTTAAACTCAACGGGAAGAGTTACAACCTGAAAAATAAAGATTGCGGCATATAGCAAAAGTCCGATTGTAACAAGAGGTTCAAAGCCCAAAAAATAACCTACCAAAGCAAGCGGAATTCCGAGAGCGGAGCCGATGTTACAAAAAGGAATCAATGAATTTCTGAGCTTAATCGGAATATAGTTTTCTGCATGCTGGGCGGCGTGACCCGCTTCATGGCAGGCAACGCCGACGGCGGCAATCGAGGTTCCGTTATAAACATCGGTTGAAAGCCTGATAACATTTGAGCGAGGGTCATAATGGTCGCTCAGAGTTCCCGCCACCTGCTCAATCCTGACATCGCTTATTCCGTAATGAGTCAGCACTGCCTGAGCCGCATAGGCGCCGGTTATTCTTCTTGAATTGCCAACCTTTGAAAACCTGTTGTAGGTTGATTTAACCTTGATTTGGGCAATCATCGCAATTATCATTGCGGGAATGACAAGCACAAAATACCAATAGTCATAAAAGAATCCGTAAAAAGGCATTATATCTTCCCCTTTCTTTTTTTATTCAAAAACCGTTCCCACATCAATCGGATTTCCTCTCATAAAATCCGCAGCAGCCATTGCTTTTTTATTCTCTGCCTGAATAATCACTATCTCAATACATTTAAAATCACCGCAGCAGACAACAAGGCGTTTATCCGATATAACAACTTCGCCGGGTTTTGAACCAGTCTCCGGCGCAAGC
>CAYXVM010000131.1:0-5852 GCA_964468465.1 uncultured Clostridium sp. | reverse complement strand
TCCCGGCGACCAGTCGCCGCCCTTTATCGCATGAGCGGGGCAGGCTTTAACGCAGATATTGCAGCCCGTGCACGGGCTTTCCGCAAGCTTATTGTCACATTCAAACGGACAGTCGGTGAACAGAGTTCCGAGCCTTACAAAGCTGCCGTATTTATTATGAAGAAACAGCGAATTACGCCCGACCGAGCCGAGCCCCGCAAGGCATGCGCCCTTTTTGTGGGAATATCTCGCTTTATAATTCCAGCCGTCCTTATTTATGCTTTGTGAGGCGGCAACGGTTATATATTTGTATCCCCTGCTTTGCAGAAACATTCCCGCCTGCAAGAGCATTGCGTCAATAAAAGCGTTGACATTGCGGTAATGATTAAAATATGTGTGAGTCGGCTCATCTTCGATTTCTTCAATTATGCTTTCGGACAGACGGGCAACGATGCTCACGCCGAACGGCAGAGCTTCATCGTCAACCTTGAAAAATCCGACATCGGCAACGCCCTTTTCAAGCAAAAATGCTTTCAGTTCTTCCTGAACGCTCATTATTTAATCACCGCCTCGAAGCAGAGCCAGCCGCCGCTTTCGTGGCGAGCCTTAACCGCAAGTCCGTTTTCCTCAAACGCTCTGAGCACATCGTCCTCACGGGGTACAATTATTCCCGAAGTGATGAATACTGCACCGGGATTCATAAAGTTTTTAACATCTCTGCAAAGATTGATAATAATATCGGCAACAATGTTGGCAACGATGATATCGTATCTGCCCGTTACCTTATCTGTTGTTGAGCCCTGAAGAACGGTGAACCTCGGTTCATCAAAGCCGTTGGTTCTGCCGTTTTCCCTTGCTGTTTTAACCGCAAGAGCGTCAATATCAACGCCGAGAGCCTTGTCAGCGCCGAGCAGAAGGCTCGCAACGGATAATATTCCGCTTCCGCAGCCGATATCAAGCACGGTTTTGCCCGGATTTGCGTATTTTTCAAGCGTTTCAAGGCAAAGTCTCGTTGTGTCATGCGTGCCCGAGCCGAACGCAAGACCCGGCTCAAGATGAAGCACGGCTCTGTTGCCTGCGTCATATTCCTGCTCCCATACGGGGCGGATAAGCAGTCTTTCGCCGATGGGCATGGGCTTGAAATACTTTTTCCAATTATTCTCCCAATCCTCATTTTTGCAGGCTGTTCTGTCAATTTCGGCGTCAATCCCCTCGGCAGTGTATCTCTCGGTCAGGAACGAAACCGCCTCGGCAGGATTTTCCTCGGGAGAAATATAAATATGCACTATGCCCTTTGTTCTGTCTTTGGCAAGCAGATCTTCATCAATCAGGTCAATGCCCGCAATCTCCCAAGCCTCCTGCTCCAGAGTTCTGTAATCCTCGATATAGATTCCGTAGGGAACAACCATCTGAGCAATATCGCCCGCACGGTCAACATCGTCTGCGTTGACCGTGATTTTAATTTCTGTCCAATCCATTTCTTTCTCCTGTTTAATATCTGTTATGAACATCCTCCGCAAAGCAAAGCATATCTTTGACCTCAACAACCGTTCCGTCGTCAAGAACGGCTTTTCCGCTGAGCTTGCCGAAAACCTGATGCTGGTCGGTGAGCATAAACTTGACATCAACCTTTGCGGATCTGTCGATAATGGGCTTGAAGCTCATTTCAAACCTGCCGTCGCTTGATGTGAAAGTCCACGGGTCTGTGTAGCTGCTTGCGGGAATGTTGAATTTTACATCATCTATTTTATGACATTTTCCGTCATAGAAAAGCATGTTTTCGCTGGCGGCGGTGGTATCACCGAAGCCATAGCCGATGTTAAAGCCGAAAGCGTGACCGTCGATATCGCAGTTGCCCGAGCCCCAGAACCATCTGTTATCATAGGTCCAGACGCCTCTGCCCCAATCGAGAGTTCCGAAATCCGTTGACGGGTCAAAAACATATTCTTTTCCGTCAAGGGTAACCCTGCCGCTCGCTCTCATGCAGTTGATTTTCTGATTATAATAGAACGCCGTGCTTTTCTCTTTCCACGGAGTTGCGATAACCATTGTGTCCATATCGGGCTGTTCAAGCGTTATGTCGCAGGAAAGAGTTTTGCCGTTCTGGAATTTGCGGTAATTGCATAAAATTCTGCGTTTTCCCGGAGAAACACGGTATTCAAGGTCAAGCTGTTTATCGTGATATTGGGTGTTGCCCTTTGAACTGACCGACGGGAGATTATATTTGCCCATGGGGAAGAGATTAAAAATCGTCTTTGTGTGCTCGCAGGGTACGGAGAAGTCAAAGAAAGTTACCGACTGAAGCCCGAAATATCCGCAATCGGAAATGGTGAATGCAACGCCGAAATTATTTTTCGGTGAAAGAACAATATAATAATCCCACTCTTTGATTCTGCTCTTTTTAGCTTTAATTGCGTTGCGGTCATAGACCTGATAAAGCTGCTTTGACCAACCGGGTTCTCTCAGACTTCCGTCTGCTTTAAGCAAAGGCTGAACTGCTGTTACTTCATGGTTTCTCATTCTTGTTTCCTCCCTTAAAATTCTATGTTTTTTCACGGCAGACGCCGTGCATATTACACAAGTTCAACGCCGCCGCTCCACTCTCTGCCGTGGTTATAGAGATTTCTGTTTTCAAGCGCCCATTGACGGGGAGTGAACGCTCCTTTGTCAACGGCTTCAACGGCATTACGCATTTCATAAAGCCTTGCGTCCATAAGGTCAAGCTGAGAAAGCAGCTCGGCTTCAATGAACATCGGCAGCTTTGCCGCCCCGAATTCGGGCGTGCCATGATGCGATATAAGCATATGCTCAACAAGGTTCAAAGTATCCTCGCTGACTCCGTTTTCTTTTCCGATTCTGTCAACGGTTATTGCGCCCATCACCAGATGACCGACAAGATTGCCTCTGACGGTATATTCGCTCGCTATTCCCGTTTCGGATGATTTAAGCTCATCGATTTTTGCAATATCGTGGAGAATTGCGCCCGCAAGAAGCAAATCACGGTTAACGAATTTGTAAATCCCGCAAATGCACTCCGCCATGCGGATTATGGAGAGCGTGTGCATGAGCAGTCCGCTTCTGACGGCATGATGGAGATTCTTTGCCGCAGGCCAATAGAGCATTCTGTCTCTGTATTCGTCAATCACGGCATTGACAAGCGTTTTCAGCTCTTCATCTTTGAACGAATCAACCGTTTTTTCGATTTCCGCAAGCATCACGCCGCCCTCAAGACAAGCGGAAGGAACATAATCCTCAATCGAAACATTGTCCTCGGGCAGAACCTTTCTGATTCTCTCAACTCGGAACTGCACGGTGTCGTTAAACGGAACAAAAGTGCCTCTGACTTTAACAAAATCATAGCTATTGAAAATATTTGAAGGGCTTTCTTTATAATCCCAAAGCTTTGCGTTGATTTCGCCGCCGTTATCGGCAAGGGTCATATCAAGGTAAGGAACGCCCTTGGCAGTCTGCTTTTTTTCAACTGATTTAATCAGGCAAAAGCCTTCGTGGGCTCCAAAGCCCGCAAGGGGTGTGAAATTCATAATCGGTCTCCTTTCGGATAATCATAGCTTTAAATTATAGCTGTAAATATTGTATCATATATAAATAAAAAATACAAATAATAAATTTATTATTTCTGCCGAAATACTATTGACAAATGAATAATTTTGAATATAATAAATGTTAAATAGTTAGTTCTCGGGGCGGGGTGCAATTCCCCACCGGTGGTTAAAGTCCACGACTCGCATTTATTGCGACTGATGCGGCGAAATTCCGCAACCGACGGTTAAAGTCCGGATGAAAGAGATGCTGATTGATTAAAGCATTGCGCCCTGCATTTTTTGCAGGGTGTTTTCTTTTTTCGGCGGCATACCGAGCGAAAGGAGATAAAAAACAATGAAAAACACATCAGCAAACAAGGTTCTCAAAACGGCAATCATGGCAATGCTCACGGCAATTTCAATCGTATCGCTCTATATTATCCGTCTGCCGCTGATTCCCGCAGCGCCGTTTCTCGAATATGACGCCGCCGACATTCCCGTGCTCATCGGCTCAATGCTTCTCGGCCCTGTTTCGGGAATGATAATTCTGCTTGCGGTCTGCCTGATTCAGGCATTAACCGTCAGCGCAGCAAGCGGTTGGATAGGCTTCTTAATGCACTTCTTGGCTTCGGGCGTTTTCGTGCTTGTTTCTTCACTCATTTATAAGCACAAAAAGACAACCGTGGGGCTGATAATCGGCCTCGTTGCAGGCTCTCTTGCAATGACCGCCGTTATGATTCCGCTGAATCTTGTGTTCACGGGCATTTTCCTCGGAGCGGGCACAAAAGCGGTTGTTTCAATGCTTATTCCCGCCATAATCCCGTTCAATCTGATGAAAGCGGGCATAAACTCCGCAGTAACCTTTGCCGTTTACACTCCGATTTCGGGAATACTTAAAAAATATGTAAAAACGGAGAAAAAATAATGATAGTCCACCCGATTCCCCCGCTATTTAACGAAAGCTCAAAAACGCTGATTCTCGGCTCGTTTCCGTCGGTTAAATCAAGAGAAGCCGAGTTTTTCTACGGTCACCCGCAGAACAGATTCTGGGCGGTCACGGCGGCAGTTTTCGGCTGTGAAAAACCGACAACAATTGATGAAAAAAAGGCGTTCATTCTCTCAACCGGGCTTGCCCTTTGGGATGTCATAGGCAAATGCGAGATTGAGGGCAGCGCAGACAGCACGATTAAAAATGTCACGGCAAACGACCTGAGCATTATTCTTGACAACAGCCCGATTGAGCGTATTTTCGTTAACGGGAGAACGGCGGAGAAATATTATATCAGATATACTTACCCGAAAACGGGCATCAAGGCGGTGTGTCTGCCGTCAACCAGCCCCGCAAACGCCGCATGGAGCCTTGAAAAGCTCATCGGCGAATGGAAAGTAATCTTATAAATCAAAATAAAATTAGGCGGCTCACCGTTTGATGAACAATCAGATTCACGAAACGGTGCGCCGCCTTAACAATTTAAAAATCAAAGGAATATAATGAAATAAAGGACAGGCGATTTGAAATTTTTTGCTCCCCGATTTCAAAACAATGTTTATTTTGCCTGCCGACTGCCAAAAATAATGTTGCGATTCAAAACTTATGTAACCGATGATTAATTATACGGATTATTATCGGGGGTTACTATGGAGAGTGATTAAAGTGACCGTCAAACGGGGAGAAATTTACTATGCCGACCTCAGCCCTGTTATCGGCTCGGAACAAGGAGGAACAAGACCCGTGCTGATAGTTCAGAACGATGTCGGCAACAAGTTCAGCCCAACGGTTATAGCCGCCGCAATAACAAGCCAGCGGTTCAAAACAAGCCTGCCCACACATATAAGGGTCAACGCAGACGGTTGCGGGCTTGCAAAGGATTCAATAGTTCTGCTTGAACAGGTACGCACGCTCGATAAAAAACGCCTGCGTGAAAAAATGGGCATACTTGATGAAAGAGATATGGTCAGGGTTGACAGAGCATTGTCCGTCAGCCTCGGAATAGGAGTAACGGTTCCTGCGGAATAAGCCGACACGGCGGAAGCATATTGCCTCCGCCGTGTTTTTAGATTAAAACAGGCATTTTGAGAATTTGCTTCCCTTTGTGCGTTTTTAAGCGGGAGAACGCAGTTCTCCCCTACGGTGTTTCAGATGATTTCTGCTGTTTTTCCGGAACGCTGAGGACAGCGTTCCCTACCGTAAAAGCGTTATATATCAATGATTCTGCGTAAATGATAGACGGAGGGAACAAACCCACGCCCTGTTTATCAATCCTCCGTCACGGCTTACGCCGTGCCACGCTGACAGCGCCGTCCCCCTTTGTCTGCTTCGCAGACATTTCC
>CAYXVM010000130.1:0-5919 GCA_964468465.1 uncultured Clostridium sp. | reverse complement strand
CAAAAAGGATATTCTTGATGTTCTCAGAAGTCTTAAAGGCCACGGCTTTAAAAACGGCGTAGAGCAGTTCTTTGCCAGCGCTTATGAATTTCTTGATATTTTCTTTTACGGAAACTTTTTCCCGAGGATTGTCAAGAAATACGGGCTGGATTTAAAAGAAAGGAAATAAAATGAGAGTTCTTTTCGTTAACCCCTCCATGGAGCGTTATACCCGTCAGGTCGGATTCCCGCTCGGTCTGATGTCGATTGCAACCTATCTTCAGGCAAACGGTCACACGGTCAAAATTCTTGACCGCACAATAAAAACCACCAACATTAAAAAAGAAATCGATGATTTCAAGCCGGATATTGTCGGCGTTTCGGTTTTTTCCCTCAAAGCATTTACAGATGCGGAAAAGATCACCAAAGCGGCAAAAAAATACGGCGTTCCCGTTGTCTGGGGCGGAATCTTTGTTTCGCTTGACGCCGAATTTACTTTTAAAAACATTGATATTGACTTTATTTCCATAAGCGAGGGCGAAGCCACATGGCTTGAGCTTGTCAATACGCTTGAAGCCGGCGGCGACCCGAAAAAGGTTGCGGGGCTTGCATATCAGAAAGACGGCAAGGTTATCTACACCCCGCAGAGAGAGTTCATGGATTTGTCTCTGCTTCCGCCGATTGATTTCACACTGATTGATGTTGATAAATACCTCGGCGCAATGTACGGCTGCAAAAGAACCGCTCTGCTCTATCTCTCAAAGGGCTGTTTCGGTCAATGCACATTTTGCTTCAACAAAAGATTCCACCGCCAATGCTACCGAATGCGTCCC
Source organism: uncultured Clostridium sp. (assembly GCA_964468465.1). Lineage (GTDB taxonomy): Bacteria > Bacillota > Clostridia > Oscillospirales > Acutalibacteraceae > CAG-177. Next base: position 5,107 of record CAYXVM010000130.1, on the reverse strand, counting down.
GTTGAAACTTTCCTTAAAGAAGTTGAATATCTGATTAAAAATCACGATGTTGACTGCATTTATGTTGCCGATGAGCTTTTTTGCCGCAACAGCGGTGAGATGCGTGAAATCTGCAAGGCTTTCAAGGAATCGGGGCTTGATTTTAAATGGGGCGTTGAGACCAGAGTCGGCATTTTCGGTAAAGAAGATTTTAAAATCATGAAAGATGCGGGCTGTATCTGGATTGCTTTCGGAATTGAAACAGGCTCGCCTTCAATGATGAAAAAAATCAAGAAGAATCTGCCCTTTGACAAAATCGAGCAGACCTTTGAGGACTGCAAGGCGGTTGATATTGTTTCGCTTGCAAACTTTATTATCGGCTTCCCCGACGAAACCGTGGAGGAGTTCCGTGAAACAATCGACATGGCAATGCGCATTGCAACAACTCAGCGAACCTTCTTTTTCTATATGCCGGGTCCCGGCTCCGAGCTTTATGACGAGCTTGTTGCAAGCGGCCGCTACAAGCCGCCGAAATCATTCAGGGATTACACTCATATTAAATTCTTCTACTCCCCGAAACCCAATTTTTCAAAAATCCCGTCAAGGGATTTAAAGGTTGTCAGGTCATATTTCCTTTGGAAAGGCTTCTCAAGAAAATATTTTTCCGAAACCTCAAGGACATACGATATTGCAAAAAAAGATATTGTCGATGTTCTGAAACAGTTCAAGGGTCACGATCTGCGCTTTGCAATCCAGCTTATTCTGATTTCAGCCTATGAGTTTTTGGATATTTATTTCTATGCGCACTTCTTCCCATCAATCATCAAAAAATATAATATAAATCTTGACGATGAATAAAAAAAGATGCACCGTTGCGTTGCGGTGCATCTTTTTATGCTCTTATTTGAATCTTTTGCCCATGCCGTATTTTTTCATGATTGAGGGATAGGCGTGGGAATAATAAATAACCGAAAACAGTTCCATGGCAGAGCTCATCATTGACATGATAAAATCCTTGAGCTTACTGCGTTTGAGCTGTTTGAAAGCGTCGGTTGCAACTTTTTTTGCAAAGGAGAAATTGCCCGTATTCTTTGAAATGCTCTTTGAAGAAAAGCTTCGCCACATATACCACGAGCGGATAACATTCAGATCCTTTTCGGGAACGGTTGTGAAGTTGTATTCGTTTCTCTCAATCGGTCTGATATCCGCAAGCTGTCTGAGGTCTGTAATTTTCGGGTATCTGCCCTCCTCAATCATCCGATTGTATATATCCGAACCCGGCACAAGGGCAAAATAATTCAGGTTTATCAGGGGAGTTTCAAGCTTTTCAATCAGTTCAACGGTTTTTGCCACATCTTCAACCGTTTCATCGGGGAATCCGACTATGAACGATGCAATGGCGATAATTCCCGCCTTTCTGCAATTGCTGAAGGTTTCTTCAATCCTGTTGAACGGAATTCTTTTATTCATCATTTTAAGAATCCTTTCGGAACCGCTTTCAACGCCGAAGAATACCCAGCGACAGCCCGAATCATACATATACTTAAAATCTTCCTCGTTGAAAACGCCGATTCTTGTCTGACAGCCCCAAACGAATTTAAGATTCAGGCTTTTCAGGCTGTCGCATATCGTGCGCATTTCGGTGCGGTTGCCGCCCCACATTTCATCGGCGAAATAAACGCCGTCCATGCCGTAATTTGTGACAAGATATTTTATCTCATCCAGCACCGCCTGAAGCGGACGCTTGCGATAGGTGCAGCGGTGAAAATCCTTGTTGTAGCAGAACGCACAGTTATGAGGACAGCCCTTTGCGCAGTAAAGATAAAGCATTTTACTGCATTCATATGAGGACTGAAAATACTTCGGAACATCAACCAAAGTCCAGTCAATCGGCGGGAGCGTGCCCAAATCCACAAAATCTCTTTGAGCCGTCAGCACGGTATTTCCCGATTCGTCTCTGAACGCAATGCCTGCAACGCCCGAAAAGTCCTTTTTGCCTTTCGAGAACATTTCGGCAAGCTCAGTCCAAGTTTCTTCTCCCTCGCCGATTGAAACGATGTCAACGCAGTCATGCTTGAGAACGGTTTCGGGAATCTCGGAGGCAAGCGGTCCGCCCCAAACGACGGGAATAGAAAGCTTTTTGACATACTCCGATAATTCAAGAGCGTCATAAACCGACTTGAAAGAAACGAGAGACACTCCGACCAGATCGGGAACGAATTCTTCAAAAACCTTTTTGGTTTTGACCTTTTCAACCGTTCTGTCATAGAGCCTGACTCTGTGACCCTGCGCCTGAAGAGTGCTTGCAATTGAGAGAAGCCCCAAGGGTGCCGTTACGGACCTTGAATATCCGACGGTGGCGGGATTAATCAGAAGTATATTCATTTTACACTTCAACTCACTTTATTAATAATGCGGCAGTTCTTTTTTATATTTCAGCCTGTAATTTTTCACATAATCCTTGCCGAAATGCGTCAGATAAAGCATGAGATAATCGCCCTCGGTGAAGGTGTGAGGCCACAGGCGGTCGGCGGTGTCGGCAAGGAATTTCTTTTCAAAGCGGTTGCGCCTTTCCTTGACCTGCTCCATCGTGCTTGAAAGGGAACTGTATTTATAGGAAATATGAAGCTCACCGTTTTCATGAAATTCGGTTATATCAACGCTTTCCGCCTTGTTTTTAAGGATTGCATTTTTCTTCAGAGCGAAATTTGACGGAACGCAGGTGTCAACGATTCTGCTGTCATAAATAACATCAATCGTTGACTGAAGCTCCTCCTCGGTTTCTGTCGGAAAGCCGAGAAGAAATGTAACAACATTCCATAGCCCCGCTTTTGAAGAATCTTCAAGAATTCTTTTTCGCTCCGAAAGGTCTATGCCTTTATTCATAAGCTCCATAATTCTCGGAGACTCCGATTCATAGCCCCACATCATATATCTTGCGCCTGAATTATACATGTTTTTCAGCACATCCGCAGTAAACGCCTTTTCAAGCCTTGCAAATGAGCTGTAATATATTTTAAGGTTTCTTTTTATGACCTCAGTTGCGAAAGCGTTATAGAATGCAGGGGGAACGGCTTCGTCAACAAAATTGAAATGACTGAAGCCGTATTTCTTATGAAGAAATTCAACCTCGTCAACCGCTCTGCTGACGCTCTTTATGTCATATTTCTGCTGACCCGTGTAAAAATCGCAGAAGGTGCATTTTGACCAGTAACAGCCCTTGCCGAACTGAACGGGCAAAACGGGTTCGGGAGCAAAATATTTTTTGAAATCAAAGCAGTCAAAATCGGGATAATAGATTTTATCCATGTCGAGAAGCGGAGCGGTTTCGTTTGTGACTATCTCGCCGTTTTCATCGGCATAAACGAGCGAATGCACACTTCCGATATCTCTTTTGCCCGCACAGTATTCCGCAAGCTCAACCGATGCAATTTCACCGTCACCGACAACGAAAAAGTCGCAGTATTCCTTGAAAATCGCAGGGATTTTTTTGAGATCGGGGGCAATTTTAAATATATAATTTCCTCCGAGGCATATTTTTGCCTCGGTTTTCATTTTCAGCAGTCGTGCAAGAGTCAAGCCCGGCACAACCTGACTGAGATCGGTTATCGAAATGTTAATAAGCGAATAAACCGAAAAATCCTTTTCGGCAAGAATTTGCTCAAAATAGGGCAAAAACATATTCATTTCGCCGCTCTTGCATTGATAGTCAACATCAGCAAAATCATAGGTCATCACGGGGTTTGCGATGAAATTATCAATCATTATTCTCGACGGCACATAAGGCAGAGAAGCAAGGTCGAGGGCGGAATTGATTATATCCTTTGCTTCATAAAGCTTTTCGGGGTCATAAAAAAGCTCTTTTGTTTTTATAACGCTGACAGCCCAATCAATTTTTTTGATTGTATTTTCTGCTTTTTCGCTGTCATATTTTATATAATCGCCGATAATACGCTTTCTGAGCTCCGAGGTTTTTTTGCGCTTTTCGTTGATATCATCCGTCAGCGCACCGTCATATTCAAATTCGGAATCCGACAAAATCTTTTTTGCGTTTTCAAAGCTTTTTTCCGCATATTCGCCGTTTAAAATATCGTTAAAGAACTCAACATTGAAATCGTAGCTTTCAGCGTCAAAGCCCCTGCCCTTCAGCTGGCCGACAAGCAGAGCCGAAGCAAGATACGGGCTTGCAGGATACCACTGCGGAACCGAAGCAAAAAGAATTTTCATTGCGTTTACCTCTTGATTAGTTTTTTCTTTGGAGAAAATCTGACCCTTAAAGCGGTTTTCAGATACAAAGCAGTTTGCTTGAACGAGTTTTTGGATTTGCCCTCCGACCTGCCTGAGCAATGCACGGGGATTTCCTTGAACCTTGCTCCGAGCCTGAGCGGCGCAACCACAAGCTCAATCAGAAACGGAAAATTCAGCTCCCTGAAATCAATTGATTTATAAAGCTTTGTGGGCATCGTCTGAACCGGCAGAGTGAAATCTGTTAAATCGGATAAAAAAAGTACCTTCAAAAAAAACTGTGCAAGCCTGTTGAGGACTTTTCTCGCAGGGTCATATTCATGGAAACAGTTTTTTTCAAGCCAGCGTGAAGTCTTGATAATTGTGTCGGGCTCTTCCTTTGCTCCGCTTATCATTCTCGGTATGCAGTCAAGCGAAACGCCCAAATCACCCGGCAGAAGCATGATGTGAGACGATTCTGCACTGTCAAAGCCGTCCCGAATGCCGCCGCCGATATAAGGCCTTGTCTGAACCATTCCGAAAACCTTGCCCGGATATTTTCGGCTCAGCATGTCGATTGCTTCAACGCATTGAGCCGCCGCCTTTTTGGGATAAACCATCGTCACTCTGTCGATATCGTTGATATCGCAGTTTTCCATGATGTAGTCAACGGTTTTTTTCAAACCTTCGTTTTCATCGGTTGCGCCGATATATATTGAAACCTTTTCAAATTTCATAAATTCACCTGAATTCGGGGCATATGCGTTCATCCGATCTGTAGCCGCTGACATAATCAAGTCCGTATTTTGAAAGATAGAGCAGTAAATGGTCAAAATCCGAAAATACAACCGACCACAAAGAATTCTTGTTCGCTTCAGTCATTTCAAACTGAAAGCTTCTGCGA
>CAYXVM010000129.1:0-5934 GCA_964468465.1 uncultured Clostridium sp. | reverse complement strand
ATTTTGCTGAGCATCCTCATTTCGTCTATTGTTGCGGTTGCTTTTCCGAAGCTGACCGAGACAAGAGCGATTTGGATTATCGTTAAGCTCCTGATTATGCCTCTCATTATGGGTGTAGGCTTTGAATTTATTCAGCTTGCGGGAAAATATCCCAACAAATTAACAAAGCTTCTCTCCGCGCCCGGCCTTCTCATGCAGCGCATAACAACCGCCGAGCCCGATGAAGCCATAATCGAGGTTGCAATTGAAGCAATGAAAGCTGCGCTTACGGGCGAAATTACTGCTCCGAAGAAAGAGGATGACGGCGAAACCCCGGAGAGTGCGGAATGACGGTTGCGTCTCTTTTGAAAAAAGGCAGAGATTGGCTGAAAACATGCGGAATCGATAATTATTCCGCAGAAGCGCTCTGGATATTTGAGGCTGTGTTTGAATGCTCAAAAGAATATACCGTTTTCAATGCCGAAAGCGAGGCTTTGCCAGAGAAGGCCGAAGTTTTTCTTGAAAAGATTGAAGAAAGAGCGTCGGGAGTTCCCGTTCAGTATGTTATCGGTTCGTGGGATTTTTACGGCGAAAGCTTCTTTGTCGGCAGCGGCGTGCTGATTCCGAGACCGGAAACCGAAATGCTTGTTGATTTCGCTTTGGATTACCTCAGGGATAAAAAACCAAGCGTTGTTTTCGATTTGTGCGCAGGTTCGGGTTGCATCGGTTTGAGCGTTGCAAGGCTTTGCCCCGATACAAAAGTATTTTTGATTGAAAAATCCGAAAAAGCTTTCAACTTTCTGCAACAGAATTTTAAAAAATTTGAGTGCTCGAATGCGGAAATAATCTGCGGCGATATATTTAACGGCTTTGATTATTTCGGTTTGCCGTCGCCCGATTTGATTCTTTCAAATCCTCCTTATATTGCAAGCCGTGAGATTGACGGGCTTCAGCCTGAGGTTCTCCTTGAACCGAAAGCTGCTCTTGACGGCGGAGCGGACGGGCTCATGTTTTACAGAGCCATTGCTGAAAAATGGCATTGCCATACCGCTGCGGTTGAATGCGGAGAAACTCAATCTGATTCGGTTGAAGAAATATTTTCTTCCGTATTTGCCCAAACTTATTCTGTTAAGGATTTTAACAATATAAAAAGAATTGTTATCGGAACGGAAAGGATAATAAAATGATTTTCGATTTATTGAGAAACGGGTTTTCAATGGAAGTTTTGATGAACCTCCTTGCAAGAGTATTTGTCGTTTTCTGCACTCTGCCCGTTCATGAATATGCCCATGCGCTTGTTGCGACAAAGCTCGGCGACGACACCGCAAGGCTAAAAGGCAGGCTTACTCTGTCTCCGCTTGCTCATATTGACCTTGTCGGTGCGCTTATGATTTTTCTTGTCGGTTTCGGCTATGCAAAGCCCGTTCCCGTCAATCCGAGACGGTTCAAAAATCAAAGAGGCGGCATGGCTTTGACAGCTCTTGCGGGCCCCGTTGCAAATCTCATAATGGCTTTAATCTTTTTGTTCGTTTCCAATGCCTGCGCTTTCTTTTATGCAACAACGAGCGTTCTTTTCCTCAAAGTTTCATCTTTATTCTTTGTCTATGCGGCTGTGATAAATGTCAACCTTGCGGTTTTCAATCTTATTCCCATTCCGCCGCTTGACGGTTCAAGAATCGCAAGTCTGCTTATCCCGTCAAAGTATTATTTCAAAATAATGCAGTATGAGCGTTATATAATTCTTGCTGTTTTTGCGCTCATTATTTTCGGCGTGCTCGATAAGCCCATTTCCTGGGTTACGACCTGGATTATGACGGGATTTGATTATATTACCGGTTTGCCGTTTGCGGCACTTATGAGATAACCGAAAGGGGTTTATCCGTTTGGAAAAAATACAGTATAAGCTTGAAGTCTTTGAAGGGCCGATGGATCTTCTGCTCCAGCTTATTTCAAAAAAGAAAGTCAGCATCAACGATGTTCCGATTATGGAGATAATCGAGCAGTATCTTGATTATGTTCGCCAAATGCAGGAGGAAAATCTTGACGTCTCAAGTGAATTTCTTGAAATGGCGGCAAGGCTTTTGTATATCAAAACTGTTTCTCTGCTTCCCGTTCATGAGGAAGCCGAAAAGCTTGTGGAGGAGCTTCGTGGAGAACTGACCGAATATCAGGATTGCAAGCTCGTCGCCGCAAAGCTTCAGGATTCTGCAAACGGCTTTGACCTTTACGCCAAAAAGCCCGAAGAAATTGAAGTTGATATGACTTATACGAGAACTCACGAGCCTGCCGCGATATTTAAGGCTTATATTGCAGCCGTCGGCAAGGGCAAACGAAAGCTTCCGCCGCCGATTGAAGCGTTCAGAGGTATCGTTGCCCGCAAGATAGTGTCGGTTGCGTCGAGAGTCAGCTTTATTATTTCACGATTTAAGAATAAAGAAAGCTGCAAATTCGGTTCGTTTTTTGAAGAATCCGAATCCCGCTCCGAAATGGTGGCAACCTTTCTTGCGCTGCTTGCAATGGTTAAGGCAAAAAAGGTTTATGTTGACGGTCAGGGCGAGGATGCCGAAATAACCCTGCTTCAGGACGGAGAGGAGAACATAGAAATTGACGAATGAACATATAAGATCTGCTTGCGAGGCAATTCTGTTCGCTTCGGGAGAGCCTGTTGAGGCTTCAAGAATCGCTGAAGCTCTTGAAGTTGAACCGGAAACCGTTGAGGGCGCTCTTTGGGAGCTTTCAAGGGTTCTTGATGAGCGGGAGAGCGGAATATGTCTGCTCCGTCTCGGAAGCAAATATCAGCTTGTATCCCGGAAAGAATACGCTCAGGAAATAAGAAATGTTCTTGACATCAAAAAGAATATTCCTCTATCTCCTGCGGCGTTTGAGGTGCTTGCGATTGTTGCATATAATCAGCCTGTCACAAAAGCTTATGTTGAGCAGATAAGAGGAGTTGACTGCTCCGGCGTTATCTCAACGCTTTGTCAGAGAGGCTTGCTTGAAGAAAGAGGAAGGCTCGATTTGCCCGGCAGACCTCTGCTTTACGGCACAACCCCGAATTTCCTCAGATGCTTCTGTCTTTCATCTCTTTCGGATTTGCCCGAGCTGCCCGATAATGCGACAGCTATTAACGACGAAAACGATGATGAAATTGATAATGAACAGGGCGAACAGATACGAAACTTTTTCCAGACTGAAGAATAACCGAAAAGGAGGGCGGTATTTTGACGGCGCTTTATATCATACTCGGAATAATTGCTTTTTTCGTTATCCTGCTTTCAATAAAATTTGTTGTAACCGTTCATTATGAGGACGATGTAACGCTTTCTGTCAGCTGGCTCTTCCTGAAGTTCGGTATTCTTCCGCCAAAGGAGAATAAAAAACCGAAGAAAGAAAAAAAGAAAAAAGAAAAGCCCAAGGAAGAAAGCGAGGTTATTCCCGAGCCGAAAGAAAAGAAAGACAACATGTTTGTCAGGTTTTATCATAATCAGGGGCTGTCGGGTGTGATTCAGCTTATAAAAGATGCGGCAAGAGCGGTCGGCGGAATGTTCAGGCGAATCGGCAGGGCATTCCTGTTTGAAGAACTTTATATTTCAATGCTCGTCGGCGCAGGTGATGCTGCCGCAACCGCTGAGAAATACGGCAAGGTTTGTTCAGCCGTGTTTCCCTCAATGGGATTGTTTGTCAGCACAATGAGAGTTAAAAAATATAATCTTGAAATCAATCCCGATTTCATAAACGGAAACAACAATGCAAGATTTCACGCAAAGATTTCCGTCAGACCCATAGTTCTTATAAATGCGGTTATCATTGTAGCGTTCCAGTTGCTGTTTAAGGTGCTTATTAAACTGCTTAAGCACAGCAAGGTTAAGAAAACCGATGTGGAAAAGCAGAATAATATAAAATAATAATTTATGAAAGGCGGAAAACAAAATGAAAGAACAGTCAGCTTCCGGCATCCTCGGAACATCAATCGAGAAGATCAAAGACCTTGTTGATGTCAGCACGATTATCGGAGATCCCATTAAAATCAGCGAAACGCTTCAGATAATTCCCGTTTCAAAGGTTACATACGGCTTTGCTTCGGGCGGTTCCGATTTCCCTTCAAAGAACAATCAGGAGCTTTTCGGCGGCGGTGGCGGAGCAGGAATAACCATTTCTCCCGTTGCGTTCCTTGTTGTTAATAACGGCAATGTTTCGGTTAAATATATCAATGCGGCTGAAGGCTCTGTTGAAAGAGTAATCGGCATGGTTCCCGATATCGTTGACAAGGCGACCGAGGTAATCGGCAAGGTTAAGAACAAGGGTTCTGACGGCGTTGACGAAGCAATCAATGACTATATGTCGTCAGACGAAACCAAAGCATAATTAATATTATTTCTCTTTTCTTCCGCATATCATATATCATAAATTATGATATGTTAGGATGAGATTTGTGAAAAAGAGAATATCCGCATTCTTTGTCTTCTGCTTTCTTTTCTTCTCTTTCGGGTTATCGGCTTTTGCGGCGAAACCCGACGTTTCCGCAAAAAGTGCGGTTCTTATGTGCGTTGAAAGCGGAGAAGTGCTTTATACAAAAAATCCGGATCAATGTCTGCCCATGGCAAGCACAACCAAGATAATGACCTCTTTGATTGCTCTTGAAGCCTGTGTTCCCGACATGGAAATAACCGTAACCAAAGAAATGGTTTCGGTTGAGGGAACCTCAATGGGGCTTGTTCCCGGCGACAGCGTTTCAATGAAAGAGCTTATTTACGGCATGCTGCTGCAATCGGGCAACGATGCGGCAAACACTGTTGCATGCGTTCTTGCGGGCAGTCCTGACGCTTTTGCGGAGCTTATGAACAAACGGGCTGAGGAAATCGGAATGAAAAACACTCATTTCGTAACCGCTTCGGGGCTTGACAGCGAAAATCATTACTCAACTGCTTACGATATGGCTTTGCTTGCCTGCGAAAGCATAAAGAATCCCGAATTTGCATGGATATGCTCCCGTAAAAATGCAAGGCTGACCTACGGCAACCCTCCTTATGCAAGAACTCTCACAAACCATAACAGACTACTGTGGAGCTATTCCGATGCGGTCGGAATCAAAACGGGCTTTACCAAAAAAAGCGGCAGATGTCTTGTCAGCGCAGCGGAGCGTGACGGAATAACTCTTGTTGCGGTAACTCTCAATGCGCCCGATGATTGGAACGACCACATCTCAATGTTCGAATACGGCTTTTCAAAATGCAAGGGCGTTCCAATGTCCTGCAATTTAAGCTCGACTTCAGTTTCGGTTGTCGGCGGCGAAAGGTCTGCGGTTTTCGTCAGGCTTTTATATGAGCCGTATTGGATTGAGGGCGAAGCATGTTATTGCAGGATTATGCTCAGACCCTTTGAATATGCCCCGATATCCGAGGGAGATATTCTCGGCACGGCGGTTTTTGAAACGGGTGATAATAAAGTTATCGATTCCGTTCCGATTGTTTCGGCTGAGTCTGTTTCGGTCAAAAATCGGGTTTCGGGCGAAAGCGAAACTCCAAAGACGCAGAAGGACGGATTTTTCTCACGAATCATTAGTAAAATCAAGGATTTTTTCAGAGGTGAACCGATTGGCGGAAAATAAAATCAGGCTTCAGAAGTTTCTTTCCGAAGCAGGCGTTGCTTCAAGGCGCAAGGCAGAGGAAATGATAAGAAGCGGAATGGTCAAGGTGAATGGCTCAGTTGCCCAAATCGGAGACAGCGTTGACCCGCAAAAGGATAATGTTTATGTCAGCGGAAAAAAGATAAAGAAAGAAAGCAGTCTGCGCTATATCCTGCTCAATAAGCCCCGAGGCTATGTCACGACAACGGATGACGAGCTCGGCAGAAAGTGTGTGACGGAGCTTGTTAAGGGCGTTAAAGAGAGGATTTATCCAGTCGGCAGGCTCGACCGTGTTTCCGAAGGCGCTCTGATTATGACAAATGACGGTG
>CAYXVM010000128.1:0-6011 GCA_964468465.1 uncultured Clostridium sp. | reverse complement strand
TGGAAGCTCTCGGCGGCGGCGGTCATCAGACGATGGCGGCGTGTCAGCTCAAGGGCTATGACCTTAAAAAGGCGAAAGAGGCGTTATGCGCCGAAATCAGCCGATTTTTTGAGAATAATCAGTAAGGAGAGATTAAAGATATGAAAGTTGTTTTAACACAGGATGTTAAAGGTCTCGGCAAAAAGGGCGAGCTTGTCAATGCTTCGGACGGCTACGCAAGAAACTTCCTTTTTCCGAGAAAGCTTGCCATGGAGGCAAATTCTCAGGCAATGAGCGAGCTTAAAAACAGAGAAGCGGCTGAAAAGCACCGCATTGAAACCGAAATTGCCGCCGCAAAAGAAAGTGCGGCAAAGCTCGAGGGCAAAACCGTTAAGCTCACGGCGAAAGCCGGCGCAAACGGCAAGCTTTTCGGCTCGATAACCTCAAAGGATGTTGCTTCGGCCATCTCAAATCAGTTTTCAATGCAGCTTGACAAGAGAAAGGTTGCCGTTGAGGATATCAAGGCTTTCGGAACTTACCCCGTTGAGGTCAAGCTTTATAACGGAATCTCCGCATCAATGTTTGTAATGGTTGGAGAACAATAATCCGAACGGAGAATAATAATGGCAGATAACAGTTTGCTTTCACTTGAAAATATTCAGATGCCGTTCAGCGCAGAGGCTGAGCAGGCGGTGCTCGGCAGTATTCTTGTTGACCCGTCCTGCCTTTCTCAGGCGGCTGTTTTCGTAAACCCCGAATCGTTCTATCTTCCTCAGCATTCAGCGATATTTGAAGCAATGCTCACGCTTGACAGCATGGGCAAGCTGATTGATCCGCTCGTTGTTCTTGACCTGCTTGTTCAGAACGGAGTTTATGACAATGCTTCGGGCAGAAACTATCTTTTTGAGCTTGCTCAGATGGTTCCCTCAACCGAAAATGTTGAGATGTATGCGAAGATAGTCAGAGAAAAATTCTATATCAGAACTTTAATCAGTATTTCTGCCGAAACGATTGACAGTGCCGTTGCTCAGGAAGAAACGGCGGACGCTCTGCTCGACAATGCGGAGCAGAAAATTTATAATATCCGTCAGGGCAAAACGACAAACGCCCCCTCAAAGCTCAAAGATATTATCGTTAACAATGTTTACGACACTCTGAAGAAGATAACGGGCGAGGACAAGGAGCTTTATAAGGGCTTCACAACGGGATATTCAGACCTTGATAATATTCTGACGGGTCTCAACCGTTCCGACCTTATTCTTATCGGCGCAAGACCGGCAATGGGTAAAACGAGCTTTGCGCTCAACCTTGCCCGCAATGTTGCCGCAGTCGGCAAGCGCAAGGTGCTGTTTTTCTCTCTTGAAATGACAAAGGAACAGCTTGCAATGAGAGTTCTCGGAACCGAGGCAAGAGTTTCAAGCATGAAAATGAGAAATGGTCAGATTTCAAACGACGAGTGGATAAGAATCGGCATGGCGACAAGTGCGCTCAATGACTGCGAGCTTTATTTTGACGATACTTCGAGCATAACCGTTCCCGAAATGAAAGCCAAAACAAGGCGTCTCGGCGGCGTTGAATGCGTCATTATCGATTATCTCGGTCTGATTAAGGGCAGCACCAGAACCGAAAATCGTGTTCAGGAGGTCAGCGAGATAACGAGAAATCTCAAAATGATGGCGAAAGACCTCAACATTCCGATTGTCTGCTGTGCTCAGCTTTCAAGAGGAACCGAGGGCAGGGGAAAGTCTCACCGCCCTCAGCTTTCGGATTTGCGTGAATCGGGCTCAATTGAGCAGGATGCCGATATCGTTATGATGCTCTACCGCCCTGATTATTATAAAGGCGAAAAAGATGATGACGAAGAGCCGCAGGAGACAAAGGCAGATGTCAACATTGCCGAGGTTATCGTTGCCAAAAACCGTCACGGCGAAACGGGCACGGTTGAATTCGCATGGGATGCAGAACATACTCTGTTCCTCCAGATGGAGAAAATTCACGATGATTATTAAGGTCAGAGCCACGGTTGAAAAATACGGAATGCTCCGAAAGGGCGCAAAGGTCGTTGCGGCTGTTTCGGGCGGCAGCGATTCAATGGCGATGCTCTATATTTTAAATTCACTTAAAGATGAGTTCGGCTTTGAGCTATGCGCCGCTCATGTCAATCACGGGTTGAGGGGCGAGAGCGCAGACAGAGATGAACGGCTTGTTTCCGAAAAATGCGCCGAACTCGGCGTGCCGCTTCATGTTCTGAAAGCCGATGTTGCGGCTCTTGCGTCGGAAAAAGGAATCGGCGTTGAGGAATGCGGCAGGCAGGTCAGATATGATTTTTTCAATTCCATAGAGAGCGGCATAACGGTTGCAACCGCCCATAACTTAAGCGACAGGGTCGAAACATTTCTTTTCAACTTTGCAAGGGGCGGTGCACTGAGAGGGCTTTGCTCCGTGCCTGCGGTCAGAGATAACATAATAAGACCGCTGATTGACTGCTCAAAGGCGGAAATAATCGAATTCTGCAATAAAAATTCAATCGAATATGCAACCGATGAAACAAATTCCGATGTTCATTATTCGAGAAACAGAATAAGACACAATGTCGTGACCGAGCTTGAAAAGATTAATCCGTCGTTTCAGGCCTGCGCTTCACGCTGTATTGATTCTCTCAACGAGGATGAGGCGTTTCTCCGCTCTCTTTCAAACGAAATAATTGAGAAATCGAAAAAAGACGGCGGCTATGACGCTTCGGTTATCGCCGACGCTCCCGCTCCCGTCAAAAAGCGTGCGCTTATCGGCATTATCGAGCGTGAATACGGCGTAACTCCCGAAAATAAGTTTATCAACAGCCTTTGCGCTCTGCTTGAAAGCTCGGGAAATATGCAGATTAACGGCGGAATAACCGTCAGAGTCAGAAAGGGAACGCTTGATTTTCCGCCCGAATCCGAACAGCCCGAAAGCACAGGATTCAATGACGGAAAGGCAGTTTTCGGCAATGCAGAGATTGAAACAGAGATTATTAACATTAATGCAATAAATAATTTACAAAACTTTTCAAAACAGGTCTTGGATTATTGCCTTGACTGTGATAAAATAATCGGAAAGCTGACAGTTCGCAGCAGAATGGCGGGCGATAAAATAACCATCGCTTCAAGGGGCTGCACCAAGAGCCTCAAAAAGCTGTTTAACGAGCTTTCCGTTCCTCCCGAAAAGCGCAGTTCCGTTGCCGTTCTTGCGGATGACATCGGCGTTGTGTTTGTTGAGGGAGTCGGCTGCGACAAAAGAGTTGCAGTCAGCAAAGACACAAAGAAATTGGCGGCAATTAATATAAAGAGAAGCTGACATGGGGTATGAAAGGATTGGGATGATGATTAACGATATCGAAAAGGTGTATTACAGCGAAGAAACGCTTCGCTCGATTGTTCAGAAGCTCGGCAAGCAGATAAGCGAGGACTATAAAGACAAAAATCTTTTGCTTGTCAGCGTTCTCAAAGGTTCTGTTATTTTTATGGCGGATCTGATGAGAGCCATAACCGTTCCCTGTGCAATTGACTTTATGTGCGTTTCAAGCTACAAAAACAAAACCGAATCAAGCGGCGTTGTTAAAATCATAAAGGATCTTGATATCGATTTGCAGGGCTATGATGTTCTTATCGTTGAGGATATTCTTGATTCGGGCAAAACTCTCAGCTATCTGAAGAAAATATTGCTCAGCAGAAATCCCAAGAGCATAAAAATCTGCACATTGCTCGACAAGCCCGAACGCAGAGCGGTTGACGACATCTTTGCCGATTATTCCGGCGCTGAGGTTCCCGATGAATTTGTTGTCGGCTACGGGCTTGATTATGATGAAAAATACAGAAATCTTCCGTTCATCGGAGTTCTCAAAAGAGAGATATATGAAAAATAATTCTTCCTCCGCAGGGAAAGATACAATAAGGAGTGATAATTCCAATTGAGTACGAAGAATAACAATTCGGGCAATGCCAAAAAGAAGCTTTTAACTGTATTGTCTTATATTTTGATTCCGCTTATGATTCTTTGCGGAATTACCTATTACGCAAGCATTCAGAAGCAGGATAAGCTTGAATATTATCAGCTTGTTGCGCTTTTTGATGAAGGCAAGGTTACTGAATACAACCTCAATCTGAGCAGCGGTGCGCTGGTTTATAAGGTCGAGGGCGATAATCAGGAAAAGGCGTTTTCCGTTCCGAGCGTAAGCCTGTTCATTGAGGATATTCATGAGAGCGTTATCAAATATAACCGTGAAAATCCCGACAAGCCGATTAAAGCCGGTTATGTTGCAGGCTCAACGGGTCAATGGCTTTATCAGATAGTGCCGACCCTGATTCTGCTTGTTGTTATGGGCGCTCTGACTTTCTTCATGTTCAGAAGAATGAATCAGACCATGACAAACGAAAATAACAGAACCCTCAGCTTCGGCAAGGCGAGAATCAAGCAGGCTAAGGACGAAAAGAGAAAGACGACTTTCAACGATGTTGCGGGCGCAGACGAAGAAAAAGAGGAGCTTGAAGAAATCGTTCAGTTCCTCAAAGACCCCGCAAAATTTGATATGCTCGGCGCAAGAATACCCAAGGGCGTTCTGCTCGTCGGCCCTCCGGGAACAGGTAAGACCCTGCTTGCAAGAGCTGTTGCGGGCGAAGCGGATGTTCCGTTTTTCTCAATTTCAGGTTCTGATTTTGTTGAAATGTATGTCGGCGTCGGTGCGTCGAGAGTCCGTGACCTTTTTGACCAGGCGAAGAAAAATTCACCGTCAATTATATTTATCGATGAAATTGACGCCGTCGGCAGACACAGAGGCGCAGGCATGGGCGGAGGCCACGACGAAAGAGAGCAGACGCTCAATCAGCTGCTTGTTGAAATGGACGGCTTCGGAGCGAATGAAGGCGTTATCGTTATCGCCGCAACCAACCGCCCCGATATCCTTGACCCTGCTCTGCTCAGACCCGGCAGATTTGACCGCCAGGTAACGGTTAATTATCCCGACACCAAGGGAAGAATTGAAATTCTCAAGGTTCATGCGAAAGGTAAGCCCATAGGCCCCGATGTTGATTTTAACAGCGTTGCTCATTCAACCGTCGGCTTCACGGGCGCCGACCTTGAAAATCTTCTTAACGAGGCTGCGCTTCTTGCCGCAAGACGGGGCAAGAAGGCGATCACCATGGAGGAGATTGACGAGGCTTCGCTCAAGGTTCAGGTCGGTTCGGAAAAGAAATCTCACAAGATGAACGAAAAGGCTAAAAAGCTGACAGCTTATCACGAAGCAGGTCACGCCGTTTCAAGCTTCTATCTTGAACACACCGACCCCGTTCATCAGATTTCAATTATCCCCAGAGGAATGGCAGGCGGCTACACGCTCTACAGACCCGTTGAGGATAAGAGCTACACCTCAAAGAATGAAATGCTTGATAATATTGTCAGTCTGCTCGGCGGCAGAGTTGCCGAAGCCCTGATTCTCGGCGATGTTTCAACGGGAGCTTCAAACGATATCGAGAGAGCAACCGAAATTGCAAGAAGCATGGTAACCAAATATGGCATGAGCGAAAAGCTCGGCCCCATCGCTTTCGGCAGCGACAATAACGAGGTATTCCTCGGCAAGGATTATAACCATATCCGCAACTATTCCGAGAGCGTTGCTTCTCAGATTGACGAGGAAATTGAGAAAATCATCAGAACCGCTTACAGCAGAACGGAATCAATCCTCAAGGAGCATATTGATAAGCTTCATGCGGTTGCAAAGATTCTTTTCGACAGCGAAAAGATGTCGGGTGAGGAGTTCAAAACGCTTATGACAGCGGCTTCCCCCGAAGCATAAATAATCTATATTAAAAAACCCGCTCAAAGGGTGATATTCATAAGACAGTTACAGCCACAGCAGATTGCGCTGCCGTGGCTGTTGTTGTATTTTATAAGGTTATGTGATAGTATGAAACCGAACAGACCGACAAATTGGGATTTGACGAGCTTTTACTCCCTCAGAGCCTATGGCTCAGCTCCCTCAGGAGGGAGCCCATACAGTT
>CAYXVM010000127.1:0-6175 GCA_964468465.1 uncultured Clostridium sp. | reverse complement strand
TTGATAAGCCGTCAAAAATTTGCAAAATTCAAAAGCTCCGAACCGCTCGAAAATATCATAAAATCTCATACTTCTCTTATAGTACGCAAGCTGCACGGCGTTGACCTTACGCTTCAGCAAAATAAAGAAACCAATTTGCGGCTTGCCGCCGAAGAGATTAACGGAATTATAATTCGTCCGGGTGAGACTTTTTCTTTTTGGAAGCTTGTCGGGCATCCGACTGAAAAACGGGGATTCAAAGAAGGCCTGACAATCAGCAGTATTAAAGGGCTGGGTCAGGGAGTAGGCGGCGGCCTTTGCCAAATGGCAAATATGATTCATTGGCTTGTTCTGCACTCTGCACTCGAAACAACGGAATTGCATCATCATTCGGATGCAATTTTCCCCGATGAGAACCGCCGTGTTCCTTTCGGAACAGGAACATCGGTGTTTTATAAAACTCTTGATTACCGCTTTAAGAATACGCTCGAGTGCAACTATCAGATTCTTGTCTGGATTGAGGACGGATATCTTTGCGGCGAGCTTAGAAGCGAAAAGCCCTCGGATAAGTCTTATAAAATTTATGAGACAGACAGCCATTTCAGAAAAGAGGGCGAGGATTATTACAGAATAAGCAAGGTTTACAGAACCGAAACCGATAAACAAACACGGAATAAAACCGAGAAACTGTTGCTTGATAATCATTCAAAGGTTTTGTATGATCATGCGCTGATACCAAAGGAGCAGATTAGAAATGATTGAGCTCCTTAAAAGATCCTTCGGCAGAGAGCCGAATAAAATCGCTTACGCCACTTCGTCAGAAAGCGTAACTTATGCTCAGCTTTGGGACGATGCATCCAAGCTTGCATTTAAACTTAAAGGCAGCAAAAAGCCCGTAATAGTTAAAGGACATAAACAAGCTTACATGATAACCGCTTTTGTTGCCTGCGTAATGGCTTCCCGTCCTTACATACCTTGTGACAGCTCAATGCCCGAAGGCAGAATTAAGAGAATAATTGAGCTTTCGGGCGCCGATACGGTGATTGACCGACCGATATCGGCTGACGGAGAACGCTTAACGGATTTTGACGAAAACGATGATGACATTGCTTATATTATTTTTACCTCAGGCAGCACGGGAGAGCCAAAGGGCGTTCCGATTTCACGAGGCAATTTAAAAGCTTTTATCAATTGGATAACATCGCTTCCGGCTGTAGAGGGAGCAAAAGGGAAAACCGTTCTCAATCAGGCAAGATTCTCGTTTGATTTGAGCGTTGCTGATATTTATTTTTCCCTCTGCACTTCTTCAACTCTTTTTGCATTAACTGCCGAGGAACAAAGCGACCCTGCCCGATTATCCGATTTATTCTTAAAGATCAATGCATCGACGGCTGTTATGACACCGACTTTTGCCAAACATTGCATGATTTCGCCTGATTTTCAGAAAGAATATCTTCCGAGTCTCTCATCTGTATTTTTTTGCGGAGAACAGCTTGAACCTAAAACGGCGGCAAAGCTGTTTAAGAGATTTGACGGCATAAGAATCATCAACGCCTACGGCCCGACGGAAGCAACCTGTGCCGTAACTGCCGCAGAAATAACTCCACAGGATGTCGTGAAGAATTATCTTCCGTGCGGTGATGTTAATAACGGCACCTGCCGAATTGAAATAACTGACGGTGAAATCGCTTTGAGCGGCGCTTCGGTTTTTAAAGGTTATCTCGGCGGAGAGAATATTTCTGATAAGTATTTAACGGGCGATAAAGGAGAGATATCTGCAGGAATGCTTTATTGTCTGGGCAGAAAATACGGATATATAAAGTATAAAGGTCACAGAATTGAGCTTGAAGAAATCCGCTTTGCAATCAGCGCAATTGAAAATGTTGAGCAATGCAGCGTTTATACAATCGGTGACAAAACCGTTTTGGGAATTGCAGCTTGTGTAACGGCAAAAGATTTAACGGAGCATGAAATAAAGGAAAAGCTTCGCGGTGTTCTGCCGTATTATATGATTCCGAAAACGATTAAAATTAAAAATGAAATATCGTTCAACGGAAACGGAAAACAAAATTTTTGAGGAGTAATGCTGTTTTGAATGTTAAAGAGTTTATTAAGGATGTTTGTGATCTTGATGAACTTCCCGATGATGATCTTGAATTGATTGAAAGCGAAATTCTTGATTCTCTTGCTGTTATTGAGCTTCTTTCAGCTCTTGAAGATGAGGGGATAGTGATTCATCTGACACAAATTGACCGCAGAATGCTCAAAACTCCCGCTTCTTTGCAAAAGCTTATTGATGAAGCCGCCGAAAAGACGTTTGCTGTCAAATAAATCGTTTTAACCAAACATAAAGTCAGATATGAAAAACCGAGGCTCTTTTAACGAACCTCGGTTTGCTTTTTATTTTGAAAAACGCTCATTCAGCCCATGTTATTTTGAGCTTATCAATGGTTCTGCCGTTATCGGTGGGATACCATTTTTCGCCGAGCGTCATGTCGCTTTCCTTTGCCGCAACATCAATTTTTAGCAGGTTTGTGCAGTTATAAAAAGCGTAGGTGTCAATTTGTCTGACGGAGGCGGGTATGACCGTTTCCGTTAAGGAAGAACAGTATGAAAACGCGTCCTTGCCGATGAATTCAAGCGAGGAGGGGAGAATCAGCTCTTTTAATGCGCCACATCTGAAGAAAGCCTTTTCTTCAATCGATTTTAATGACTGAGGAAGAGAAATTTTAGTCAGATTCTGACATTTATAAAAAGCTTTAGTTCTTATTGTTTCAACGCCCTCGGGAATCGAATATTCAATTGATTTAATTTCGGTTTTCTGACCGTTTTCGTTCGTCTGCTCAACGGATTTTATATCTCTTGCAAGAGGATAGAAAAGCAGAGTCTTCATGTCTTTTGTGAATAAAACACCGTCAACATCGCAAAAATACGGGTTTTCTTTCGAAACATTAAATTTCTTTAATTTTTGGTTGTTTTCAAACGCCCAGTTGCCGATTGTTTTAACATTTTTGCCGATATTGATAACTTCAATGCTTTCAATATTGACTGCCGCAAAGTCTGCAATTTCCGTGACGGGAACGCCCTCGTATTCATCGGGAACGGTAACTTCCTTAACCGTTGATTTATTCGGAATTTCCGTGACCCTTGCTTCGACGTTTTCAATTTTTATTGTTAATTTATCGCTTCCCATGCCTATGCTTTCGGCACAGCCCGAAAACAAAGCGCAGATAACGAGAACCAACGACAGAATAATAACAGTATATCTTTTCATCATTTACACCTCGCTTGCGGCAACGGCCTGAACGCCGTCGCTCTCGGTTTCGCCGTCTGCTTCAATCGCTTTAAGGCGTGCCTGAAGCTCTCTGACGCACATTTCATGCTTTTCTCTTGTGAGGTCATAGAAGAAAAACGGAATGGTAACAAGCACAAGTCCGATAACCGTCACCCATGTGTAAATGCTGAAAACATTGTTCAGAATCTGCGAATCATAGAGCACATCCCAATCCGAGGTAAATCCGACGGATTTCAAAGCCCACGGAACGATAAGACCGATTCCCATGGTTACGGGATTCAAAAACCAGCCGAAAACGCCTGACATTGCGTCGGCTCTTTCGCCGTATTTCCATTGATGATAATTGAGAATATCTGCGTTCAGACCGACTCCGACTCCGTCAACAATGGGGGAGACCGTGTTTCTCAGGAACATTGATATCATAAAAATATAGATATTCTGGAGCTTAACCGCAAGAGCGATTCCCAAAACCGTTAAAAGCGTTAATGCTCTGAAAGAAATAAGAATATCTCTTTTCTGAAAGCGTTTTGTCAATACGGGGCAGAGGAGATTTCCCGCCGTCATGCCGACAACAACGATATTTGCCGCAATTCCCGAGAACCATTCCATTCTCAGAGAATAGATAAACCACCATGCAAGCAGGCTGCCGACAAGCCATTGCCATTGGCTGAAAATGTTGGAAATATTGGTTATCCATAAATATTTGTTCCTGAGGACATTCTTTGCACCTTTCCAGAAGGTAACCTTTTTGCGCTTTTCCATCGGCGGCTCAATAATTCTTTCTTTGCAGAATGCCGCCGCAAATGTTACTATAACGCCCAGAAAAGCGAAAATCGGAACAAACACTTTATATGTCTTGATGTTAAGGTATCCGCCTGTCGAGATAATGAGAATCGGGAAAAACATGCTGATAATCGACGGGAACAGACCCGTAATAATCGGAACGATTGAATGCAGTCTCTGCCTTTCCTGAGAGTTGGGAGTCATAAAGGTTACAAGACCGTTAATGCCGATGAAATTATTTAGAAAATAGTTCATCAGGGTAAACGCAAAATGAAGAATAACGAGCTTATTGGTGTAGCTCAGACCTCCAAGCGGAAGATAGGGAATGACGGATATAATTATTGCGCAGGGAACGCCGCAGATAAGAATGAACGGCTTGAGTCTGCCGTATTTGGCGCAGAACTTTTTGCGTATGAACCAGTTTATGTAGTTTGTTATTCCGCCGACAACGAGGATATTGCCGATAATCTGCGGCAGACCTTTCATGATAAATTCAAACGGATGCGACGGAATAAAGTAGCATATCATTCCGAGAAGAAGCTGACCGATATATGAGCAGTGGGCAAAAACCCTCATTTTCGGCGTGAGCTGACCGTGATTTTCATAAATCAGAATG
This sequence comes from uncultured Clostridium sp., assembly GCA_964468465.1. Taxonomy (GTDB): domain Bacteria; phylum Bacillota; class Clostridia; order Oscillospirales; family Acutalibacteraceae; genus CAG-177. The sequence goes on along the minus strand of CAYXVM010000127.1, from coordinate 1,502 downwards.
CCGATGGGGTTCATAAATATCAGAATATATCCGATAATCGTGCCGATCAGATTGATTATCGAAAAATCCAGAGCGGCAAGACCCATAATTGCTCCGCAGAAATATGACGCAGAAAAGGTCATAATTCCCGAGGCGGTTGCAAATATATATGAGCCGGCCTGAGCGGCGGTGTATGCCGTAACTTCTTTCAGCGAAAGGTATTCTCCCTCGTTCGGCTTGTCCCAATGCTCTTTAACATATGCCGGAGCGCCTTTGACCTTTTGCCAAATCTCTGATTTGTTCATAGCTTCATTCCCTCTTTCGTGAATAAGACTCCGAATTGATTCGGAAATAATTTTCGCATGGGTCGGAGACGATTTTAATCGCCATTATAAAACCATTATACATTAACTGTTTATCAAAATGAAGTGTAAAATCTTAAATCATGAAAATTTGTATAAAATTATCATATTCTCAAACACATTATTGTAACTATTGACGAACAAAAGACTGTTATTGTTTTTCAATTTAAGGGTTACCGTTGAAAGTCAGCTTTCCGCAGATACAAAAATGCAGATAAAAGCCTTGTTTTGTATTGCACATGAAGAAAAAGTATGATATAATAACTGAATGTATAAGGACATTTTCCTTATATAAATTATTATGAATAGAGGTAATCAACTTGGCGGCATCGTTACTTTTCAAAATGTATTGCAGAACTTATCAGGGAATATTCCGTGTGGCGGTTAATTTTCTGAGCTGGAAAGAGCCTGAGGTTATTAAGGGCGCAGGCGGAGTAAAGAAGCTGCCTGAGGTTGTTAAGGCTAACGGTCATAACAGCGTTCTGATAGTCACCGATAAAGGTCTTATGGGTCTGCATCTGCTTGACGGACTTTTTGAGGGTCTTGAGAAAGCGGGGGTTCACTATGTTGTCTATGACGGAACTCAGCCGAATCCCACCATCAACAACATTGAAGAAGCAAGGCAGCTTTATATTGACAATAACTGCTCTGCCGTTATCGCTTTCGGCGGCGGTTCTCCGATGGACTGCGCAAAGGCTGCGGCGGCAAGAATCGCAAGACCCAAGATGAGCGTTCAGCAGATGAGGGGGACTCTTAAAATTCTCAAAAAGCTCCCGACTCTTTATGCAGTTCCGACCACTGCGGGTACAGGCTCCGAGACAACGCTTGCAGCCGTTGTTTCTGACCCCGCAACCCATGAAAAATATGCTTTGCAGGATCCCGTCCTTCGCCCGAAATATGCGGTTCTTGACCCTGAGCTGACTCTCGGTCTTCCGCCTCACATCACTTCAACAACGGGTATGGATGCTCTCACTCATGCCGTTGAGGCTTACATTGGCCACAGCAACACCAAAGGAACAATTGCCGCGGCAGAGAAAGCGACAAAAATGATTTTTGATAATATTCTTAAGGTCTATGAAAACGGCAAGGATGTTCAGGCAAGAGAAAATATGCTTGAGGCCTCTTATCTTGCCGGCATCGCCTTCACGAGAGCATATGTCG
>CAYXVM010000126.1:0-6187 GCA_964468465.1 uncultured Clostridium sp. | reverse complement strand
CAGAACTCGGCTTACAGGCTCTCTCGGCGCAATGCTTAAATTATATTAATTATTTGGTCGGCATGGAAGATTTTGAAACTGTAACGGGTGTTGTTGAATACATAACATTCCGAAATACCGAAAACGGCTACACTGTTCTTGAATTTTCAAGCGACGGTGAGCTTTTTACTGCCACGGGCAATCTCGGAGAGCTGTATTGCGGCGAAAAAGTGACCCTCAGCGGCAGATGGACGGTTCACCCGACCTTCGGCAAGCAGTTCAAAATCGAGGGCTGCAAAAGAGAAATGCCCGAAACGGCGGCGGATATGCTTTCTTATCTTTCGTCGGGAATCATTAAGGGCATAAAAGAAAAAACCGCTCAGAAAATAATTGAAAAATTCGGCGATGACAGCTTCAGAATCATTGAAGCACGCCCCGACCGCCTTGCGGAGATAAAGGGAATTTCTCTTTCAAGAGCGGAGGAAATATCAAAAGAGTTTATAAAGAGAGCCGCCGAAAGAGAGGCTTTGATAGCCCTTGAAAAATACGGCATGACAACAGCGGAATGTCTCAGAGTTTATAAGATTTTCGGCTCAAAATCCGTTGAGACCGTTGAGAGAAACCCTTATCTGCTCTGCGGCGAGCGAATCGGAATAGATTTTGAAAAGGCGTGCCGCATTGCAGGTGCTCTGCCGGTTCAGCCTGCCGATGAATACAGAATAGCGGCGGGTATCGTGTATGTTGTCCGCCATAATCTTTACAGCGGAGGGCACACCTGCCTGCCGAGAGAAAAGCTTGTGCCGCCGTGCACTCAGCTTCTCGGCTGCTCTGCCGATACCGTTGAAATTCAGCTTGATGCTCTCATAGAGCAGAAACAGCTTGTTTCGGAAACAATCGGTGCAAGAGAATTTATATTTTTGCCCGATCTTTTCAATGCGGAAAAGAATGCGGCGAACGCCGTGCTGTTCATGAAGCGGTTTGCCCCGAAATGCCTTGAGAATATAGAAGATGAAATCGGCAAAGCCGAGCTTGTCAGCGGCGTTTGCTTTAATGAACAGCAGCGCCTTGCAATCAGGCTTGCCGTTGAAAGAGGTCTGCTGATTCTCACGGGAGGCCCCGGAACGGGCAAAACCACAACTTTAAGAGGTATACTGAAAGTCTTTGAGAGCAGAGGTCTTGAGGTTGCGCTTGCCGCCCCGACGGGCAGAGCCGCCAAGAGAATGAGCGAACTTACGGGCAGAGATGCCCAGACGATTCACAGGCTTCTTGAGGTTGAATGGGATAACGATGACAGACCGACCTTTCAGCGCAACAGAAGAAATCCTCTGAGCTCGGGAGCGGTTATTATAGATGAGCTTTCAATGGTTGATATCAGCCTTTTTGCGAGTTTGCTTGATGCTCTGCCGATAGGCTGCCGGCTTGTCATGGTCGGCGATTCCGACCAGCTTCCGCCCGTCGGAGCGGGGAATGTTCTCCATGATCTGATTAATTCAAAGGCTCTGCCGGTGGTTGAGCTTAAACAGGTTTTCCGTCAGGCAATGGAAAGCCTGATTGTAACCAACGCTCACCGAATCGTTAACGGCGAATTTCCCGAGATAACCAAAACCGACAAAGACTTTTTCTTCCTTGAAAGAAATTCCGTTCAGTCGGCGGCAAAGACCGTTTCCGAGCTTTGCTCAGTTCGTCTGCCGAAAGCTTATAAATATTCTCCGACAGAAGATATACAGGTGCTTTGCCCGTCGAGAAAAGGCGAAGCGGGCACGGTCAATCTCAACAAAATTCTGCAAGCGGCTCTTAACCCGCCCGCAAGGCATAAGCGTGAGCATAACCTCGGTCAGAGGGTGTTCCGTGAGGGCGACAAGCTCATGCAGACAAAGAATAACTACAATATTTCATGGACAAGCAGCGAAAAAGAGGGGCTCGGCATTTTTAACGGCGATATCGGAATGCTCGAAAAAATCGACGAAACTGCCCATACATTATATATACGTTTTGACGATAAGCTTGCGGAATATCCGTTTGAGTGCGCAACCGAGCTTGAACATGCCTACGCCGTGACGGTGCATAAGAGTCAGGGCAATGAGTTTGAAGCGGTCGTGATGCCCGTTATCGGCGTGATTGATATGCTTGCTTACAGAAATCTGCTCTACACTGCCGTCACAAGGGCAAAAAAGCTGATGATTCTCGTTGGGACGAAAAATACGGTTGAAAGAATGGTTGCCAACAACAGCAAAGCGAAGCGGTATTCCGCTTTGAAAAGCTTTATTATGCTTGGTGATGAAAGTTGAAAAATATATTTGCTCCGCTCGTTTCGGCTCTTTTTCCCGACAGATGCGCCTATTGCGGCGTTCCGATAGCTTCGGGTTCACTTGCGTGCGAAAAGTGCATGGATTCTCTGCCGAGAATCAGCGGCGAAATCTGCCCGAAATGCGGCAGAGAAAAGGAAAACTGCTCTTGCAAAAAAGCCGAAATGTATTTTGAACGCCTTGCCGCCCCGTTTTATTTTTCGGGCGTTGTCAGAACGGGCATTCATGCCTTCAAATTCAGAAAAAGCCCCGATAATTACAGAGCGTACAGCTCGGAAACGGCAAAAACGGTCAGGGAAAGATTCGGCGGCGTACACTTTGATTATATAACCGAAGTTCCCATGACGGCAAAAAGCGTTAAAGACAGGGGATATAACCAATGTGCCCTGCTTGCAAAGGGAATTGCCGAAGAACTCGGCGTTGAATATAGAGCAGGCGTTCTTAAAAAGATTTATGAAACCGAAAAACAGCACGGGTTGAGCTATTATCTGAGAAAAGGCAACCTGACGGGAGCGTTTGATGTTGCCGATGCGGAATCGGTCATGGATAAAACCGTTTTGCTCTGCGACGATATTTCAACCACGGGCGAAACTCTGAACGAATGCTCAAAAATGCTCTGGCTTTACGGAGCGAAAGAGATTTACTGCGTAACAACTGCGCTGACAAAAAGCAGATTAACGGAAAAGCAAAAATAAATCAAAATATTGAAAGGACGGTGATGCAATGCTCGGCACAAATATAGGAATTGACCTCGGAACGACCTCGATTGTCGTTTTTGTTGAGGGCAAGGGAATAGTTATGTCCGAACCCAGCGTTGCCGCCTATGAAAAGGAAAGCGGAAAGCTGATTGCCGTTGGCAAAAAGGCTTGGGAGATGCTCGGAAAAAATCCCGATTCAATTCGGGTCGTAAAACCCATGGAACACGGCGTTGTTTCGGATTTTACGGCAACGAAGCATATTCTCCGTTTCTTCCTTTCAAAAATATGTAAAAACATGGTTTTCAAGCCGAATGTTGTCGTCTGTGTTCCGTCAATGGCAACAAGCCTTGAAAAGCGAACGATTCTTGACCTTGTCACCTCCTCCGGAGCGGCAAAAGCATGTCTGATTGAAGAACCGCTTGCCGCTGCGCTCGGAGCAGGGCTGAAAAGTGACCGCCACGTCGGCACAATGATTGTTGATATCGGCGGCGGCACAACCGATATTGCTGTTATAACGATGGGCTGTATCTCCGTTTCCCGTTCGGTCAAAACTGCGGGTAATGCGCTTGATGAAGCAATAGTCAGGCAGATAAGGCGGGAAAGAGATGTCATAATAGGCGAGAAAACCGCAGAGATAATCAAAAAGCAAATCGGCTGTTCAAATCTCAGGGATGTCGAACTTGGCATGACCGTCAAGGGTAAGCACTTTATAACGAACATGCCTGTCAGTATAGAGGTCAGCTCAACCGAGGCTTATCTTGCAATGCGCCCTCATCTTGAAACGATAGGCGAGGCGGTGCGTTCGGTTCTGGAGCTGACTCCACCCGAGCTTTCGTCGGATATCTGCGAATCGGGCATCCATCTGACGGGCGGCGGCGCTCTGCTTCAGGGTATTGACAAGATGATTCAGAAAAAAACCGGAGTTAAAACGACGGTTGCCGATGACCCGCTCAGCTGCGTTGCGCTCGGAACGGGCGAAGCGCTTTCGCATATTGATATTCTCAGCCAGAACGGCTATGTTTTCAAGGCTCGTAACGAGATAGGCGGGCTCAATCCCGAAACGAACGAATAAATCCGAAAAAACCGTCCAAGAATGTATTTGCAGCTTTGCATATCAATAAAGGACGGTTTTATTTATGAAAAAAAGCAACATAATTGAAATTTCGGTGGCGCTGGGGCTTGTGCTGTCAATAATCGCTTCGGCGGTCGGCTTCGGGTTCAAATGCGGCGAGGTCAGAGAAGAAGTCGTGCGGCTTCATATTCTTGCAAATTCAGACAGCGAGGAGGATCAGCGGGTCAAGCTTGCCGTGCGTGATGCGCTCCTGAACTGCGGAGAAGAAATGTTTTCGGGGGCGGTGAATGTCGATAACGCCGCAGAAATTCTCAATTCTCAAAAATCGGAGCTTATCGAAACGGCGAACGCCGTGCTTGCCGAAAACGGTTTTGATTATAAAGCCCGTATTTGCCTTGTGAAAGAATATTTTTCAACCCGCACCTACGAAAATTTTACAATGCCTGCGGGCGAATACCTTGCGCTGAAGGTCATTCTCGGTAAAGGCGAGGGGCATAATTGGTGGTGCGTGATGTTCCCGCCGCTTTGTCTGCCTGCCGCAGCCGAAAAGACGGAGCTTGATGCGGTTTTCGGCAGCGAAGGTGCAAAACTCGTTCAGAGCAGCCCGAAATATGAAATGCGCTTTAAGATAGTTGAAGTCTTTGAAGAAATCAAAAATAGATTCAAAGAATAAAAGCAAAAAAAACAGAACACAGTCCGCCGTTCGGAATGATTCTGACAGCGGACTGTATTTTACACTATTAATAATTGTTTTCAATCGACGAGGTGTGAGAATGTCCGAGTATAACATAAAAGATTATATTCTAAAGGAACTGTCATCTGAGGAACAAAAAGTTTCTCTTGATTTTATCGGTTTTCTTGAAGAAAACAATGTAACATTTTATAAGGATAATTGCTATTGCTGGAAAAACAAAATATACTATTGGATAAAGTACAATGACGAGTGCATATGCTTTATCTCTATTAAAGACCCCGATGAGCCTGAAAACTTATGGACAGTTTGGTCTGACGATATAAAATCGGGATGCTTTGAAAACAATGACTTTGATGATAAAATAAAAGAATGTGCATGGAAACATATTGATCACTGCGGTCATTGCGGTTCGTGCGGCGGCGGAAAGAGAAAAGTAATTTTTGGACGGGAATTCAACGATGTATGCGGCTGTACTTTTCGAGTTGATAATCCAAGTTACGAAGATTTACCGTTTCTTAAACAAATAGTTGAGTTAAGAATAAACGAAATAAAAAATACAATTCACCCTTAAAAGGAGAAAAAGCATGGAAAAGATGAATATGGACAGAAAAACTCTGAAATATTTTGCAAGAATGGCGGCGGAAAGCTATGTTAACGACCCCGTTCATGCCTATGCGACAAAATCGGAAGAAAAAAGAAAGAAATTTGTTTATCATTTCATGCTTGAACGCCTCAGCTCCTCAAACGGAAAGGATTTTGTCTGCGTTGACGAGGAAAACCGTGGGCTGTGCGTGTGGCGTGACGCCAAAAGCAATTACACAACAGCGGAATTCCTTGCTTGCCCGAATTGGGTGTTCCTCGTTTATTATCTGCCCTCAACCGTCAGAACGCTGAAAGCCTACAGCCACCTTGACGCAAAGGTTTTTGACGATAACACCCTCCTGATTTCCCCCGTTTTTGTCGATAAAAAATATCAGGGTCAGGGCATTGCGACAAAGCTGATAAAGCAGGGCATAAAGGAGCTCGTTCCGCAGGGCTACAAGCTCGGCCTTGAAACCCAGAACCCCGATAATGTCGCCTTATACGAAAAACTCGGCTTCAGAACAGTCAAATATACATATTTCAAAAGCGAGAAAATACATAATTACTATATGGTCTATTCCGAAGAATAATAATCGAAAAGCCGATAAAATACTGTATAAAAAAGATATGAAGAAGATTGAAAGTTAAGAGTTGCAAGGTAGGGCGGGGGCTTGCTCCCGCCGTCAGTTTGCATGCGAATTTGTTGAAAAATAACAATTTTTCGTAGGGAACGCTGTCCTCAGCGTTCCGAAAACCAATCCCTATCATCGCACTATCTTAAGCCCAATAACCCCGCGCACACAAAACACCCGGGCAAGTTGAAAAAAGCGAATAAAAAAGGGCGAAAAAAGTGTTG
>CAYXVM010000125.1:0-6187 GCA_964468465.1 uncultured Clostridium sp. | reverse complement strand
CCGATTTTTTCGCTGCGCTCGTCAACCGTGACTCTCATGCCCATTGCTTCAAGCTTTTTGCGAACGGAGTTTGCATATTCCTGATGGCGGTCGGCAATCGGGAGGAGTCTTACCTGCTCGGGAGCGAGCCAAAGCGGGAATGCGCCTGCATATTTCTCGATAAGCAGAGCAAGTGTGCGCTCGTAGCAGCCGATTGAGGTTCTGTGAATGATATAGGGGTTTTTCTTTGTGCCGTCTGCGGCAACATATTCCATGCCGAATTTCTCGGCAAGCATCTGGTCAATCTGAATGGTGATGAGCGTATCCTCTTTGCCGTGAACATTCTTAATCTGAATATCAAGCTTGGGGCCGTAGAAAGCCGCCTCACCGACGCCGATTTTATAAGGAATCTCAAGGTGGTCAAGAATTTTCTTCATAACGCCCTGAGCTTCATCCCACTGCTCCTCGGTTCCGATATATTTCTCTCTGTCATCGGGATCCCACTGAGAGAAGCGGTAAGAAACGTCCTCATAAAGGCCGAGAGTTTTGAGCATATAGATTGCAAGCTCAAGACAACCCTTGAATTCATCTTCAAGCTGTTCGGGGGTACACATAAGATGACCCTCGGAAATCGTGAACTGTCTGACACGGATAAGTCCGTGCATTTCGCCGCTTGCCTCGTTGCGGAAAAGGGTTGAAGTCTCGTTGTAACGAAGCGGCAGGTCACGGTATGAGCGAGCTCTGTTGAGATATGCCTGATACTGGAACGGGCAGGTCATGGGGCGCAGAGCAAACACCTCGTCGTCTTTTTCCTCATCGCCGAGAACGAACATGCCGTCCTGGTAGTGATCCCAATGACCCGAGAGCTTATAAAGGTCGCTCTTTGCCATATAAGGAGTTTTTGTGAGAAGCCAGCCTCTCCTCTGCTCCTCGTCCTCAACAAAACGCTGAAGAATCTGAATGATTCTTGCGCCGTTGGGCAGAAGAATGGGCAGACCCTGACCGATTAGGTCGCTTGTTGTGAATATTTCAAGCTCTCTGCCGAGCTTATTGTGGTCTCTCTTCTTTGCTTCTTCAATTGCTTCAAGGTGAGCGTCAAGCTCGGATTTCTTGGTGAAAGCCGTGCCGTAAATTCTCTGAAGCATTTTATTCTTGGAGTCGCCTCTCCAATATGCGCCCGTGCAGGAGGTGAGCTTGAAAGCCTTGATTCTGCCTGTGTCGGGGATATGAGGGCCTGCGCACAGCTCGTCAAATTCGCCCTGCTTATAGAACGAAATTTTTTCGCCCTTATCGGAATGCTCTTTGATAAGCTCAATCTTGTAGGTTTCGCCCTTTGCTTCCATAAGCTTTATGGCTTCCTCGGGGTCAAGCTCATATTTTTCGAGCGGGAGGGCTTCCTTGACGATTTTGCTCATTTCCGCTTCGATTTTTTCAAGAACTTCGGGAGTGAACGGAACATCGATATCAAAATCATAGTAAAAACCGTTGTCGATTGCGGGGCCGATGGCAAGCTTTGCTTCGGGATAGAGTCTTTTAACCGCCTGAGCGAGAACATGGGAGGCGGTGTGGCGCAAAGCCCATTTGCCGTCGGGGTCGTCAAAGGTGAGAATTTCAAGCTCGCAGTCGCTTTCAAGAGGAGTTCTCAGATCGGCAACCTTTCCGTCAATTTTGCAGGAGCAGGCGGCTTTGAAAAGACCTGCACCGAGGCTTTTTGCAACATCCATGGCGGTTGTGCCGTTTTCAAATTCTTTAACGACTCCGCCCTTGAGGGTAACATTTATCATTATTATCATCCTTTCTTTTCGTAAAAAAATAAGCCCCATCCTGAATAAAACAGGATGAAGCAATAAACTCCACGGTTCCACCCGTTATTCCGCTTTCAAAAAAGCGGCTCTCGGCAGCTTTAACGCAGCTGATACGGCTGACCTTATTTCGGAGAGCACTCGGCAGCGGTAGCGGCTTGCGGGCTTTTGCCGCCCTTTCAGCCACGGGGCAGCTCTCTGAAAAAAGCCGTTTGCAGGCAGCCTTCTGCCTCAACGATTTTGATATTTCTTAATTATATTATCACTCATTTTATTCAAAGTCAATAGAAAAAATGAGGAAAAATCGATAAAAAACTTGACAATAACAGTATAAAAGTATACTATAGATACAATGGTGTTATTTTGTGCCAAGCGAACCCTATTTCGTTTAAATACACCATTGGTAGATTTTTTGCAAAATTTTCATATCGGTTCTGCATCCGCAGAACACAAAAATTTTTAAAAAGGAGGAACGCACTATTAACACTCAGGTATCCCTTTGGATTGTTATTCTTGTTGCCGTCGTTGCAGTAGTGGGCATGGTTGTTATGTTCATTCTCGGCGGTTTACATAGAAAAAAGACAGCCGAAGCGGCTATAGGCTCTGCCGAGCAGGAAGCTAACAAGATTGTCAGCGACGCTATTGCAGAAGCCGAAGCCAAGAAAAAAGAAGCTGTTCTTGAAGCAAAAGACGAAATCCACAAGCAAAGAACCGAAACAGAAAAAGAACTTCGTGAAAGGCGCAACGAGGTTCAGCGTATGGAGCGCCGAATCAACCAGAAAGAGGAAACTCTTGACAAAAAGAGCGACAACCTCGAGAAAAAGGAAGAGGTTCTCAACGGCAAAATCAAGGAAGCCGAGGCTCGCCTTGAAGAAGTTGAGAGCATCAAGAAAAGCCAGTTTGAAATGCTCGAAAGAATTTCGGGCTTCACAAAGGATCAGGCTAAGGAATATATCCTTAAAACCCTTGAATCAGACCTTGACCACGAAAAAGCGGTCAAGATTCAGGAATTTGAGCAGCGCACCAAGGACGAAGCCGAACAGCTCGCAAGAGAGGTTATCACAACCGCCATTCAGCGCTGCGCCGCAGACCACGCCGCAGAAACAACCGTTTCCGTTGTTCCTCTGCCCAATGACGAAATGAAGGGCAGAATCATCGGCAGAGAGGGCAGAAATGTCAGAACTCTTGAAATGATTACCGGCGTTGACCTTATCATTGACGACACGCCCGAGGCAATCACTATTTCGTGCTTTGACCCCGTTCGCAGAGAGATTGCAAGAGTTGCTCTTGAAAAGCTCGTTGCCGACGGCAGAATCCACCCCGCAAGAATTGAGGAAATGTACGAAAAGGCAAAGCGTGAGGTTGAAGCAACAATCAAGCAGACCGGTGAGCATGCGCTTATCGATGCGGGCGTTAACAATGTTCATCCCGAAATCGTTAAGCTTCTCGGCAAGCTCAGATACCGCACAAGCTACGGTCAGAATGTTCTCAAGCATTCGCTTGAAGTTTCATATATTGCCGGACTCATGGCGTCGGAACTTGGCACCGATGTCAGATTGGCAAAAAGAGCAGGCTTGCTTCATGATATCGGCAAGGCTCTCGACCATGAGATGGAAGGCTCCCATGTTGATTTGGGCGTTGAATTTGCAAAGAGATACAAAGAAAACGACATTATCCTTAATGCTATCAAGGCTCACCACGGCGAGGTTGAGGCAAAATCAGTCACCGCCGCTCTCGTTCAGGCGGCAGACGCTATTTCAGCCGCAAGACCCGGCGCAAGGCGTGAGGATGTTCAGAACTATGTTAAACGCCTTGAAAAGCTTGAAGAAATTGCAGATTCATTTGAGGGCGTTGAGCGTTCGTTCGCCATTCAGGCGGGCAGAGAAGTCAGAATCATGGTTAAGCCCAACATCATTACGGACGACAAGATGGTTCTTCTTGCAAGAGATGTTGCCAAAAAGATTGAGGAGAGCATGGAATATCCCGGTCAGATCAAGGTTAACATTATCAGAGAGAGTAGAACCGTTGATTACGCAAAATAATAAAACAAAGGGCTGCATTTTTGCAGCCCTTTTTCCGATATAATTTGATTCCACGGAGGTTATCTGATGAATATTCTCGTTATCGGCGATGTTGTTTCGGCGGCGGGCTGTGAATTTCTGCGCAGCGTTCTGCCGGGCTTCAAACGGCTCAAAAATATTGATTTCTGCATTGCCAACGGTGAAAACTCCGCCGTTGGCAACGGCATTACGCCGTTTTCGGCGCAGTATCTTTTTGACAGCGGCGTTGATTTCTTAACAACGGGCAACCATGTTTACCGCCGCAGGGAGTTTTATGAAATGCTCGATGAGCGCACCGATATCATCCGCCCCGCCAATTTCAGCGCCCGCAACCCGGGCAAAGGATTTTCGGTTGTCGATATGGGATATATCAAAATTGGAATAATAAATCTTGCGGGAATGGCTTATATGGACAGATGCGGCAACCCCTTTGATGCAGTTGACGAAATTCTGCCCAAGCTTTCGGATTGCAGGATAACCCTTGTTGATTTTCATGCCGAGGCAACTGCCGAAAAGAGGGCGCTCGGATTTTACCTTGACGGCAGGGTTTCTGCCGTTTACGGCACTCATACCCATGTTCTGACCGCCGATTCCGTAATTTTGCCCAAAGGCACGGCGTATATCACCGACATCGGCATGACGGGCGTTAAAAATTCGGTTCTCGGCGTTAAGCCCGAAATTTCAATCGAATGGCTCAGAACGGGAATGCCCGCAAGGTTTGACCCGGCTCAGGGAGATTGTATGATGAACGGCTGTATTTTTGAATTTGACAACAAAACCGGCAGGGCGCTGAGCGTCGAGCCGGTCAATATAGAATGATTTTTCGGAGAAATTTTTATGCAAAAGCTTTTGAGTTATATGCGTTCAGCATGTCAGCAGTATGAAATGATAAGTGACGGAGACAGAATTGCCGTCGGCGTTTCGGGCGGCAAGGATTCCGTTTCCTTGCTTGTCGGTCTGGCTGAACTGCGCCGCTTTTATCCCGCAAAATTCGATATCGTTGCAATAACGGTTGACCCCCGCTTCGGCGGAGAGGACGGCGATTATTCTCAGATTGAGGAGCTTTGCCGCCGCATTGATGTTAAATATGTTATCAAGCGCACTCAGCTTGCCGAGGTTATTTTCGATATCAGAAAAGAGAGCAACCCTTGCAGTCTTTGCGCGAGAATGCGCCGTGGCGCCCTGCATGACGCCGCCAAGGAGGCGGGATGCAATAAAATTGCGCTCGGACATCATCTTGACGATGTGGCGGAGACTTTCATAATGAATCTTTTCAACGGCGGAACGCTCGACTGCTTTATGCCCGTGACCTATCTTTCACGCAAGGATTTATATATGATAAGACCGCTGATTTTTGCAAGGGAGAGCGATTGCAGGCGGGTTGCCCGCAAGATGAATCTGCCCGTTGTGAAAAGCAAATGCCCCGCCGACGGAGCAACCGAAAGGCAGGAGGTCAAGGAAATGCTTTCCGCTCTTGAAAAGAAATACGGCGATGTACGCAGTAAAATCCTCGGCGCAATGCAGAGAAAGGGAATCAACGGTTATTGATTTGACCCGAACATTCCGTATTTGATTTTTATCCGGTCAAGCTTTTCGATAAACGCCTTTCCTGCAAGCAGAAGAATGACGGCGGTTGTTGCCGCATGGGAGAGGTTGAACGGCACGCCCGAAGCGTAAATCGAAAGTATCTGTTTGAGCGAAAAATCGGTTGCCATCATCAGCACCGAGCTTATATCGACTATCAGTCCGTAAATAACGAAGCACAGTATTCCGCCGACAGCGGCGAGAATCAGGCGGTTATTGCGGACTTTTTTGTTGCAGAAAATGAACCCTGCCGCAAGCCCGACGGCTCCCATAGCGAGCATCTGAAACGGAGTCCACGGCCCCTGCCCGAAAAGGAAATTTGAAACGAACATCGAGAGCGCTCCGCAGATAAAGCCCGACTGTGCGCCGAAGCACGCCGCAGTTATAATAACGATGGCGCAGGTTGGCTTGATGGTCGGCAGAGAAAAGAAAGCCGCTCTTGATGCGGCGGCAAGCGCCGACATGCAGGCGAGAACGGCAAGCTCCCTTGCCGATGGTTTGCTCTTTTCAAAAGAAACGAGAAGCGGAAGGCAGGAGACGGCGATAATCAGCACCGCCATGGGGTAATAATATTCCTTACCGCTCAGAAACCTGTTCAGAACGCATGCGGCGGCAATCAGCAGAGCCGCAGTTATAACCGAAAGCACGGCAGCTTTTTTACTGCTCAAAGAGAAAGATTTTCTCTGCAAAGCGAAATCACATCCTTGTCCGTTACGCAGTTTTCAAAAATATGGCGTGAGAGCTTGTTGGCTGAGGTGGTGT
>CAYXVM010000124.1:0-6245 GCA_964468465.1 uncultured Clostridium sp. | reverse complement strand
ATACGCCGTAATATCAAATTTTCGGCATATTGTGTTCAACTCCCATCACCTTAAGGCAAAGGAAGGAAGTTTTCACCATGAAAAAGTTTCTGGCTCTCGTAATGGCGGCTCTTATGATGCTGACCATGTTTGCTGCCTGCGGCGGCAAGACCGACGGCGAGACAACAACTGCTGCTCCCGGCGCTGACAATACAGGCGCTGCTGCAAGCGGCACAATCAAGATCGGCGGCATTGGTCCTCTTACCGGCGGCGCTGCAACCTACGGCGTAGCTGTTAAGAACGGCGCTCAGATTGCTATCGACGAAATCAACGCCAAGGGCGGTATTCAGTTCGAGATGCAGTTTGAAGATGATGAGCATGACGCTGAGAAATCAGTTAATGCTTACAACAAGCTCAAGGACTGGGGCATGCAGGTTCTTATCGGTTCGGTAACAACCACTCCCTGCATTGCTGTTGCTTCCGAAAGCTACAGCGACAGAATCTTTGAAATCACTCCGTCAGCATCTTCTCTCGATGTTATCAACGACAAGGACAATGTTTTCCAGGTTTGCTTCACCGATCCCAACCAGGGTGTTGCTTCCGCTGACTACATTGCAGAGAACGCTCTTGCAACCAAGGTTGCCGTTATCTACAAGAACGATGACGCATATTCAACCGGCATCTACAACAAGTTCACCGCTGAAGCTGCAGTAAAGGGCGTTGAGATTGTTTACACAGGCACTTTCACTGAAGATACTCAGAACGACTTCAGCGTTCAGCTCAGCGAAGCTCAGAAGGCAGGCGCTGACCTCGTATTCCTCCCCATCTACTTCACTCCCGCTTCTCTTATCCTTCAGCAGGCTAACACTATGGGTTATGCTCCCAAGTTCTTCGGCGTTGACGGTATGGACGGCATTCTCGGCATCAAGGGCTTCGACACCTCACTTGCAGAGGGCGTTTACCTCCTTACTCCGTTCTCAGCTGACGGAACAGACGATGCAACCGTAAGCTTCGTTACAAAGTATCAGGAGCTTTACAAGGAAGTTCCCAACCAGTTTGCTGCTGACGCATACGACGCTGTTTACACCGTATATGAGGCAATCACCAAGGCAGGCGTTACGAGCGATATGAGCGCAGAGGATATCTGCGAGGCTCTTATCCCCGTTATGACTCAGATTCAGGTTGAGGGTCTTACCGGTTCAATGACATGGCAGGCAACGGGCGAAGTTTCCAAGAGCCCCATGGCTGTTATCATTAAGGACGGCGTTTATGTTGGCGCAAAGAACGCTCAGTAAGCGACAATAACAATTTGATTTTAAGGAAGAAAGAGGTGCGCTTTTTCCCGTGCATTTCTTTCTTCCTCAACCCGTTTTATAATGTATTCTGCGGCGGAAAGCCTACCGAAGTAGCTTCTGCGGCAGTTTTTCCGACACAGAATAAAAATCAGGATTCGGTGTTCAGTATACCGCTTTTTCGGCAGGAATGACACGGAATCCGAGTAACTGAGGTGTGATAAATGAGCTTTCTCTCATATCTGATTAACGGAATCAGCTTGGGAAGCGTTTACGCCATCATTGCTCTGGGCTACACAATGGTTTACGGTATTGCTAAAATGCTGAACTTTGCCCACGGCGATGTTATCATGGTTGGCGCATACATTTCCTACTGCGTAACGGAGAGTCTCGGGCTTAATCCGATTGTTTCCGTTCTTGCGGCAATGGTTGTCTGCACGGTTCTCGGCATGACCATCGAACGCTTTGCTTATAAGCCCCTGCGTTCGGCAACCTCTCTTGCGGTTCTTATCACCGCAATCGGCGTGAGCTATCTTCTTCAGAACCTTGCGCTCCTTATCTGGGGTTCAACTCCGAGATCGTTCAAGTCCGTTGTTTCAAACATGAATTCCGTTAAGCTTTTTGACGGCAGACTGACCATTTCGGCAGAGGCGATTGTTACCATCATCGCCTGCATCGTTATCATGGTTGCGCTGACGCTTTTCACAAGCAAAACAAAAATGGGCAAGGCAATGCGTGCCGTTTCCGAGGATAAGGGTGCGGCTCAGCTCATGGGTATAAATGTTAACGTTACGATTTCGATGACCTTTGCCATCGGCTCGGCTCTTGCCGCCATTGCGGGCGTTCTGCTCTGCTCGGCTTATCCCAATCTTCTGCCGACAACAGGTTCAATGCCCGGCATCAAGGCGTTCACGGCGGCGGTTCTCGGCGGCATCGGCTCAATCCCCGGAGCAATGCTCGGCGGAATCATGCTCGGCATAATTGAAATTTTTGCAAAGGCATATATTTCAACTCAGCTTGCAAACGCAATTGTTTTTGCTGTTCTTATTATCGTGCTTCTCGTTAAGCCCGCAGGACTTCTCGGCAAGCAGTTAAAAGAGAAAGTTTGAGGTGGCGCAGATGAAAAAGTTAAACAAGCTCACCAAAAACAGCTTTCTTTCTTACGGCGTTGTTATTGCGTTCTATATTGTAATGCAGATTCTTATCGGCGGCGGAATGGTTTCGAACTCCTTCAAGGGTCAGCTTATTCCGATTTGCGCCTATGTTATCATGGCGGTTTCGCTGAACCTCACGGTCGGCATTCTCGGCGACCTGAGCCTCGGCCATGCAGGATTTATGAGCGTCGGTGCATTCGTTGGCGTTATCGTTTCAACAACAATGCGATTTAACGGCATCGAGTCGGATATTATCAGAATGATTGTTGCCGTTATTATCGGCGCATTGGTTGCCGGAATATTCGGCGTTCTTATCGGCGTTCCCGTTCTTCGCCTGAAGGGCGACTATCTTGCGATTGTTACCCTTGCATTCGGCGAAATAATCAAGGATATCCTCAACTGCCTTTATATCGGCATTGACGAGGGCGGGCTTCATTTCAAAGGCTCCGCAGAAAAGCTTGTGCTCGGCGAGGGCGGCAAGGTTATCGTCAACGGACCTATGGGAGCAACGGGCATAAACAAGATTTCCACCTTTACGGCGGGCATTATCCTCGTTCTCATCACTCTTTTTGTTGTTTATAACCTCACCAATTCAAGAACGGGCAGAGCTATCATGTCGATTCGTGACAACCGAATAGCGGCTGAATCCGTGGGAATAAATATTACTAAGTACAAGCTTATGGCTTTTGTTACCTCGGCGGCTCTTGCGGGCTGCGCAGGTGTACTTTTCGGCCTCAACTATTCAACCGTTGTTGCTTCAAAGTTTAATTTCAACACTTCAATCCTTGTTCTCGTTTTTGTTGTTCTCGGCGGCATGGGCAACATGTTTGGCTCGGTTATTGCTGCGGCAATGCTCACCGTTCTGCCCGAAATGCTCAGAGAGGTCGGCGATTACAGAATGCTCGCCTATGCGCTCGTTCTTATTCTCGTTATGATTATAACCAACAACGATACGCTTAAAACCTACGGCGATCTGATAAAATCAAAATTCAAGTTCGGCAAATCAGGAAGAAAGGGGGCTGAAGCAAAATGAGCAAGATGGTTCCCGTTCCTCATGATTCAATAGTCCCCGAAAGAGATGTCAACAAGCTCCCGATTCTTGAAGCAAGGCACCTCGGAATCGAGTTCGGCGGCCTTAAAGCCGTTGACGATTTCAACCTCACAATCGGCAGAACCGAAATTGCGGGTCTTATCGGCCCCAACGGCGCAGGCAAAACGACTGTTTTCAATCTTTTGACAAAGGTTTATCAGCCCACTTCCGGCACCATTCTGCTTGACGGCAAGGATACCCACGCTCTGAGCACCGTTCAGGTCAACAAGGCGGGTATTGCAAGAACATTCCAGAATATCAGGCTTTTCGGCAACCTCTCGGTTGAGGACAATGTTAAAATCGGTTTGCATAATCAGATAAAATACGGAATGGCTAACGGCGTTCTCAGACTTCCGAAATATTGGAAGAAAGAAAAGGAAATGCACGAAAAAGCCATTGAACTGCTTTCAATCTTCGATATGCAGGATATGGCGGGCAATCAGGCGGGTTCTCTGCCCTACGGCGCTCAGAGAAGGCTTGAAATTGTCAGAGCGCTTGCCACCAATCCCAAGCTTCTGCTCCTTGACGAGCCTGCCGCAGGCATGAACCCGTCCGAAACGGCAGAGCTTATGAATAACATCCGCAAAATCAGAGACACCTTCAAAATCGCCGTTCTGCTCATTGAGCATGACATGAACCTTGTCATGGGCGTTTGCGAGGGCATCTGCGTTCTGAATTTCGGCAAGATTATTGCAAAGGGCACTCCCGATGAAATTCAGAATAACCCGGCTGTTATCGAAGCCTATCTCGGCAAGAAGTAAGGAGGCGCAGATATGTTAAAGGTTAACGACATCAATGTTTATTACGGCAGTATTCATGCCATAAAGGGCGTTTCTTTTGAGGTTAAGCAGGGCGAGATAGTCACTCTTATCGGCGCAAACGGCGCAGGCAAGAGCACGATTCTTAAAACCGTTTCGGGTCTGCTTCGCTCAAAGACGGGCTCGATAGATTTTCTTGGCAAGAACATTTCGACCGTTGCTCCTCATAAAATAGTAGAGCGGGGTCTTGCTCATGTTCCGGAGGGCAGAAGAATATTCCTCCAGATGAGCGTTGAGGAAAACCTTGAAATGGGCGCCTACACCCGTGGCGGCAAGGGCGTCAGCGAAGATCTTGCAAAGGTTTATGAGCAGTTCCCGAGGCTCAAGGAACGCCGCAAGCAGACTGCGGGCACGCTCTCGGGCGGCGAACAGCAGATGCTGGCCATGGGCAGAGCTCTTATGAGCAGACCTCAGCTTCTGATGCTTGATGAACCCTCTATGGGTCTTGCTCCGATTCTTGTTGAGCAGATTTTTGAAATCATCAAATCGCTCCATAAGGACGGAACAACGATTCTTCTTGTTGAGCAGAATGCTCAGATGGCGCTTTCGGTTGCCGACAGAGCCTATGTTCTCGAAACCGGCAAGATTACTCTCTCGGGAACGGGCGAGGAGCTTGCGCAGAGCGACGAAATCCGAAAGGCTTATCTCGGCGGTTAATGCCGAAGTGGAAAAAAGAGGCAATATTTCTGTTTATGTATCACAAAATTTTGCTTTGTCTATGGTCATTTTCAACAAAACAATTTTTTATGTTTGCACAGAGTTTGGCCGACAAGCCGAATTATTAAAACCGAGGCTTAAAAATGTTGACGAAGCAAAGTTTTATGGTATAATAACTATAACAAATGAAATGAAATTTTCAGCGTGGGAGATATAGATTATGTATGTTAAAGATGTAACAGTTCAGAATCAGGTAGGTCTTCATGCCCGCCCGGCAACTTTCTTCATTCAGAAGGCTAACGAATTCAAGTCATCAATCTGGGTTGAGAAAGAGGAGCGCAGAGTTAACGCCAAGAGCCTTCTCGGTGTTCTTTCTCTCGGCATCATGGGCGGAACAAGCATTCGCATTATTGCCGGCGGCCCCGATGAGGAGCAGGCAGTTGACGAGCTTGTTAAGCTTGTAGATTCAGGTTTTGCTGAATAATACCAATTAACAAAACAAAAACCGTTTGAAAAGCTTATGCCTTTCAAACGGTTTCTTTTTTTATTCGTTATTTATAACAATACCGCATTTTTCTTTGATTCCGAAAGCGGAAAAGTATCGGTTTTCGAGCGGAATCCATTTTTCTTCAAAGGTTTTGAGCGCCTGCTCTCCGTTTCGCTCTCCGATGCGCTGCAGTTGCGTTTCGGGGCTGACGGTGAGGAATATCTTCATGTCGTAAATATCCGGTATTTCGGGGTGCAGAGCGTAAGCACCCTCAATTATAATCGGCTTTTGAGGGTCGATTCCCGACTTTCCGCAGAAATCGCCGACGCTGCATTTGAATATGCGGTATTCAAACGGCTTGCCGCTCCGAATGCCGCCGATAACCTCGTCAATGAAACGCTCATAATGAATGTTTCCGCCGGGCTGTGAAAGGCGCTGAGCGGCTCTGAGCTCGGGCGGGAGAAAGAAGTCGTCCATATGAATAATCTGCGCTCCCGTGCGCTCCGAGAGCGTTTCTGCAAAGGTTGTTTTGCCCGATGCGCAGCAGCCGTCAATCGCAATAACGGCGTTGCTTTTTGCGGAGAACAGCTTTTTGATTTTTTCGATTGTTCTGTCCGTATTTTTTCACCAACCGTTCAAAAAAACGGATTACAGGCTTTCTTTTTCAGAATGACCCATAATCCGTTTTGTTAATTTAGGGTAACGGTAATAAACCGAACCACGGTTTCTCGTGGCAGATTTGCCCTTACTCATCGTTAAAATACTCGT
>CAYXVM010000123.1:0-6246 GCA_964468465.1 uncultured Clostridium sp. | reverse complement strand
TGCCGGGGATAACATAATCAACTTCATCGGGATCGCAGTTTGTATCAACGATAGCGATGATGGGGATTCCGAGCTTCTTGGCTTCGAGAACTGCGATTCTCTCTTTACGGGGGTCAACGATGAACATAGCAGCAGGCTGCTTCTTCATCTCGGTGATACCGCCCATGAACTTCTCAAGCTTTTCGATTTCAAGGTTGAGCTTTGTAACTTCCTTTTTGGGAAGAAGGTCAAAAGTGCCGTCGCTCTCCATTGCCTTGAGCTGAGCAAGTCTCTTGATTCTCTTCTGAATTGTGTTGAAGTTGGTGAGCATACCGCCGAGCCAACGGGCGTTGACATAAGGCATACCGCAGCGAACTGCTTCTTCCTTAACGGAATCCTGAGCCTGCTTCTTTGTGCCGACGAAAAGAATATCGCCGCCGTCTGCTGCTACCTGACGGGCGAACATATAGGCTTCTTCGAGCTTCTTAACGGTTTTCTGAAGGTCGATGATATAGATGCCGTTACGCTCCGTGAAGATGTACTCTGCCATTTTGGGGTTCCATCTTCTTGTCTGATGGCCGAAATGGACACCTGCTTCAAGCAACTGCTTCATTGATACTACTGACATGATTTTTCCTCCTAAGTTTAATATTGTATCTATCTTGTCAGATACGAACCGCCGCAAAGCCTGATATTAACACGGATTTTAATTCCGCAACTATAATAAAAATAGCTTTGCGTGTGATTTGCTATGGAATTATACCACAACACATTTGAAAATGCAAGAGTATTTTTTATGAAAAAATTAAAATATTAAAGATATTTGGTTATTATTATATTGATTAACTTTTTATGGTATGATATAATCAATAACTGATGAAATAAATCACTAAATTTTCAGGAGGTAATCAATTATGGAAAGATTAAACGGTAAAGTTGCTGTTGTAACAGGCTCAACAAGCGGAATCGGCGTTGGCATTGCCAAGCTTTTTGCCGCTGAAGGCGCAAAGGTCATTGTTTGCGGCCGCCGTGAAGAAAAAGGACAGGCTGTAGTTGACGCTATTAAGGCTGAAGGCGGCGAAGCTTCTTATCATTTCATGGATATCACAGACACAGACTGCATTGAAAAGCTTTTTGCTGATACAGCAGAAAAATACGGCAAAATCGATGTTCTTGTTAACAACGCTGCAAATGTTGCTCTTAAAGACGGCAGAGTTGACGAGCTTACGATTGAAATGTGGGACAAGATTTTCCAGAGCGATATGAGAGGAACATTTTATGCTACAAAATGCGTTCTCCCCTATCTTGAGAAAAATGAAAACGGCGGTTCGATCATCAACATCGGTTCAATGGCATCCTGCGCCGGTGATTTAAGCTCAACAGCTTACGCTTGTGCAAAGGCAGGCGTTGATATGCTCACAAAGTCAACCGCTCTTCAGTACGGCAAGAAGAATATCCGCTGCAACTGCGTCAGACCCGGACTTATCGTTACTCCCGATAATGACGCTCATGTTCCTCAGGTTCTTAAAGATATATTCCTGAGCAACATTATGGTTAACCGTTACGGCTGCCCCGAGGATATCGGTCACATGTGTGTATATCTTGCCTCGGACGAGAGCGCATATGTAACAGGTCAGATTGTCAATGTTGACGGCGGACTTAATTCACATGTTCCCACCGTTGCACAGTTTAAGGAGCTTAACTCCAGAACTTGGTAAAATAACTATAAAATTTTAGCTCCCCGTCAGCAATCGCTTTCGGGGAGCTTTATTATTATTCTCTGTGCCACTTGACGCCCTGTGCAGTATCCTCGAGCACAACGCCCATGGCTTTAAGCTCATCTCTGATTCGGTCGGCTTCTGCCCAGTTCTTTTCTTTTCTTGCCTTGGTTCTTGCCTCAATCATTGCATCGATTTCGGAATCAAGGGTTTCTGTGTTTCTGTTATAAACAAGGCCGAGAACGCCTGTCAGCTCGTCAAAAATCTTTGCCGCATACTCTGCGGTTTCCTTTGAGCCGCCCTTGCCGATAACAAGAGTGTTAATATCTCTGACAAGCTCAAACACCGCCGCAATACCGTCCGCCGTGTTGAGGTCATCATCCATGGCTTCGATAAACTGAGCGGTTCTCTTGTCAAGCTGTTCTTTTATCTCAGCAGAAAGCTCGCCGTTCTGAGCATTTTTGATTTCAAAATCAAGGCTGTCACGGCAGTTATAAAGTCTCGCAAGAGACGCTTTGCACTGCTCGATAATATCAACGCTGTAATTAATCGGGCTTCTGTAAGAAGAAGAAATCATCAGATAGCGAATGGGTTCATATCCGTATTTCTCGGCAACATCTCTGACGGTAAAGAAATTACCGAGAGATTTTGACATTTTAACATTATCAACATTGATATAGCCGTTGTGCATCCAATAGTTTGCAAAGGGCTTGCCGGTGAAGCATTCGCTCTGAGCAATCTCATTTTCATGGTGAGGGAAAATCAAATCCTGACCGCCGCAATGGATATCAATGCTCTCTCCGAGGTATCTGCAAACCATGGCGGAGCATTCAATATGCCAGCCGGGTCTGCCCTTGCCCCACGGAGAATCCCAATAAGGCTCGCCGGGCTTTGCCGACTTCCAGAGTGCAAAATCCATCGGGTCTTTTTTGATATCGCCAACCATGATTCTAGCGCCGGCTTCGAGCTCCTCAAGCGGCTGATGCGAAAGCTTGCCGTATTCATCAAATGTTTTGGGGCTGAAATAAACATCGCCGTCAACTTCATAAGCATGACCGTTATCAATAAGTCCCTGAACGATTTCAATTATCTTATCAATGTTTTCGGTTGCTTTCGGATGAACGGTTGCAGGGCGGAAATTAAGACCTTTGGCATCCTTCCAGAATTCCTCAATATATTTTTCGGAAACATCGGTAAAGGTTGAATTTTCTTCGTTTGCACGCTTGATAATTTTATCGTCAATATCAGTGAAATTCTGAACAAATGTAACCTTATAACCCCTGTATTCAAAATATCTTCTCAGAACATCAAAAACACATATAGGTCTTGCGTTTCCGATATGAATATAGTTATAAACCGTCGGACCGCAGGCATAAATCTTAACTTCACCCTCGGTTATGGGCTTAAATTCTTCTTTTCTTCTTGTTAAAGTGTTGTAAATCTTCATTTATTATTCTCCTGCTTTTCTATAATATTTTCTAATTCAGTAATTTTGCTTTCAAGCCTTGCAATCTCCTGAGCAACGGGGTCGGGAATATGAATCTGGTCAAGATCGTTAACTCTTATTCCCTCACGGCGGACAACCTTTGCAGGAACGCCGACAGCGGTCGAATCGGGCGGTATATCGGTCAGAACAACAGCTCCGGCGGCAATTTTTGAATTATCGCCTATCTTTACCGGACCGAGAACCTTTGCGCCCGAACCTATCATAACATTGTTGCCGATAGTCGGATGTCTTTTGCCGGTATCCTTGCCCGTTCCGCCGAGAGTTACGCCCTGATAAATTGTAACATCATCGCCGATTTCAGCGGTTTCGCCGATAACAACGCCTGTTCCGTGGTCGATAAAGAATCGCTTCCCGATTTTAACAGCGGGATGAATTTCAATTCCCGTCTTTTTTGAAGCCCGCTGTGAAATCCATCGAGCGGCAAAAAACATGTTCTTATTATAAAATCGGTTTGCAAGCCTGTGAAGCCTTATGGCTTTAAGCCCCGGATAAAGCAAATAAACCTCAGCGGCAGATCTTGCGGCGGGATCTCTTTCTTTTACGCACGCAATATCCTCTTTGAGCTGTTTAAACAACATACGCATCTCCCAAAAACGAATTCAGAAAGCAAAAGCCTCCGCAGCCGAAAATGACTACGGAGGCGTTAAAACGCGGTTCCACTCCTGTTTATAACTCAGAGGCTCAGACCTCTTTGGCTTTTAACGCAGCCAAACGCACGGAGATACTCTGTTCCCCCCGTGTGCCGTCGGGTGCACTTCGCCGAGCACAGCATAAGGAGCATTTCAGCTTATTGCTCCCTCTCTGATATGCCGAAGAACGGTTACTCTCCCCGCCGATTGCATTTTTTATCACTTAATGTATTATATGATTTTTATTTTGAAAAGTCAATCACTTTTTTGCCGTCAACAATATATTTTACGCCCGAAACAACGGTCAGAACGGCGGTTATACCCAAAAGAATATTTGAAACAAGCGCAAATTTCGCAAAATCAAGATTATAAAGTTCAACAAAATGAATTGCAACCATTATTCCGATTGAGAATATCATTTGGCTTGCGGTTTTGAGCTTACCCCAGATTCCTGCGGCAATAACAATCCCCTGCGCTGTTGCAACAAGGCGGAACGAAGTAACAAGAAATTCCCTTGTCAGAATAATCATGACTATCCAGATGTTGCACACTCCGAGCTGCATGAATGCAAGCAAAGCCGCCGTTGTCAGCATCTTATCGGCAACGGGGTCGCAGAGCTTGCCGAAGGTTGTTATCTGATTGTTTTTGCGGGCAAGTTTGCCGTCAAGAAAATCGGTTATTGCTGCCACTGCAAAAATAACGGCAGCAACAATAAAATGATACTTAAAGTCAATAGTCATTGCCGCCAAGAAAAACGGTGTCAATATTATTCTGGCAACGGTAAGTCTGTTTGGTAAATTCATTTTGCCTCCTCAGTCATTAATATCCTTGCCGATAAGGTCATAATCGTTAACGCCGATAATAACAACATCCGCAAAGTCACCGACTTCATAATTTTTATTGGTTGTGAAAGAAACGGTTCCGTCAATCTCGGGAGCGTCCATATATGTTCTGCCGCTGTAGCTGTCGCTGTAAGCGTCATAGCTTTCAACAAGGACACGGTAGGTTTTGCCGATTCTTTCGTTGTTTTTTAGAGTTACGATTTCAAGCTGATCCTGCATTATTATCTCGCCCCTGCGAAGCTTTGTTTCATTATCGACAGGATCGCCGAGTTCAAAAGCGGGCGTGCCCTCCTGCGGTGAAAATTCAAAGCAACCTAAGCGGTCAAACTCAATTTCATTAACAAACTCTGCAAGATTCTCAAATTCTTTTTCGCCCTCGCCGGGGAAGCCGACTATAAATGTTGTTCTGATTACAGCGTCTGGCAGAGCAGTGCGGATTCTGCTTATGGTTTCACGCAGAAATGCGCTGTCTCCCCGTCTGTTCATGGCTTTCAGAATTACGTCATCGGCGTGCTGAAGCGGAAGGTCAATATAAGGAAGAACCTTCGGCTGTCTCGCAATGGTTTCAAGAAGCTCATCTGTTATCTTGTCGGGATAACAGTAAAGCATTCTAATCCATTCAATGCCGTCAATCTCACAAAGAGCGTCGAGCAGTTCGGGAAGTCTTAATCTGCCGTAAAGGTCAACACCGTAATTGGTGGTATCCTGAGCAATAAGAATAAGCTCCTTAGTGCCTGCGCCGGCAAGCTGTTTTGCTTCATCAACGAGAGTTTCAAATTCAACGCTGCGGTAATTACCTCTTATTGACGGAATAGAACAATAAGTGCATCTGTTTGAGCAGCCGTCAGCAATTTTCAGATATGACCAGTATTCAGGAGTTGTTAAAAGTCTCTCGCCGACAAGGGGAAGCTCCTCTTTATCGGGCATATCGTAAATTTTCTCTCCCTCAATAACTTTCTTAACGATATCTGCGATTTTTCCGTCGGCTCCGATGCCTGCAATGGCATCAACCTCGGGTATTTCCTTGAAGATTTCTTCCTCGTATCTTTGAGCAAGGCAACCGGTTACTATTATCTTTTTAACCGTGCCCTCCTCTTTAAGCTGCGCCATTTCAAGGATATTTTCGATTGCTTCCTGCTTTGCGGCATCAATAAAGCCGCAGGTGTTGATGATTACCGCATCAACGCCGTCATAGCAATCGGCAATTTCAAATTCATTTTTATCAAGCTGAGCAAGCATTCTTTCGGCATCAACCTGATTTTTTGGGCAGCCGAGAGATATCATACCGACTTTATACATCGTAAATATCCTCCGTTTCTGTTTCAATTCTTCGCAGGGCGGCGCTGATATCGGACCATCTGTAACCGAGCCTCTGCAAAGAAGCAACCGTCCTTTTTATTCCTTTTTCATCGGATAAAGAGCGGGAATATTTTGTATTCAATAAGTCTATAATATGCAAAATCGGATCAAAGTCAAGACTTTCGACAACATTATTTACAATTTCTTTTGAAATTCCTTTGCGAAAAAGCTCATTTCTGACCCCTGCAACACTTAATCCTTTGCGTTCAACC
>CAYXVM010000122.1:0-6260 GCA_964468465.1 uncultured Clostridium sp. | reverse complement strand
CCTTCGAATCCCTCACTACAAAAAGAAAAGCCGTCGAACCCTGACGGGTTCAACGACCTTTGGCGCGCTGCAAGGGATTCGAACCCCTGACCTTTTGGTTCGTAGGTGCGATTATACCATTTCTTTATGGCTTTTTTTATGCCTGAATATGCCGTTTTATTCCTGCACTCTCTTTATATAAAAGGGAGTGCTTATTTTTTTAACTTTCCTACGGCTTTAGACGGTTTAGCACGGAGTTGCTTTTTTCGGGCATTTGTTGCTTTTTAGTTGATTTTTTTCAGCCCTGGTTCGATGCTGATTATTGCACCATCCAATAAGCTCCGGTCTGATAAAATCACAGATAATAAAAATTACTCTCTGCATTGCTTTTCGAGCCATTTGATTTGTTCAGTTTCAGAAAATGTGTTTTTGACAGTTTGCCATTGACTGCAAAACTTTTCATATTCAATATGCCAAAATCTCATATAATCCTTGCGCTCATTTTCAATGTTCACTTTGTTCAGTCTGTTCTGATAACGAGCATCGGCGGCTCTGTGGGCTTTGAAAACCGCTGCACTTTCACGCTCTTTTCTCACAGCAGCATTTTTATGCTTTTTACATTGAGCATCACCACAACACTTTTGATTGTTTTTAACCCTTTGATAATAACGTCCGCAATAATCGCATTCGCAGATACGAATACCGTTAGAGAATAGAATTGCATATTCATATTTCAAAAAATCAAGCAGAGAATCGAATTTATAGCTTATTCCGTCAGAATAAACGCAGATTTTTAAGGATGAGTAAAAGCAATCAGAAACATCCCCGGTTATAAAGTTTGAGGGGATCTTGTAAGGCTCACATTGCACCCTCATATTGTATTTGAACATCTTTAATGACGGCTTCCATTCTTCGCCGAATAATATTTGCAAGTCTTTTTCTGTCAAAAATTGTCGCTCATTTTCCGACATGTATATAATATCGTCAGAGTTCAGCATAGAGAGCAAAATGTTTCCGAGCTTATATTGAGGATAAAACAACGGAGTGCTTAAATTTGTGTCGGGTATTCGGGAAGAGTAACATAGTTCGTCACCGTCAACATCAAATTGCAATGAATAAGAAACATCTTTTTTATTAACTGAAGAATGCAGTGTTATTTCCGCTTTCAAGGACAGCCCCACCTTTACATAAAATATGCGTTTATAGACAGTACAGATTTATACACGCATAAAAACACATTTCATTCTAGCACAAGAACGCTTAAAATTCAAGGTGTGGGAATAAGAATCCACAAAAAAATCATTTGGAGGTAAAAAATATGTTTGTCTCAACGAAAAGGGCATCAGAACTGACAGGCGTTTCGGCCAAGCTGCTTTACAAGCTTTGTCGGGATGGGAAAATCCCATTTATTAGACTTGGCAATAAATTTCTTTTCGATGTGGAGCAGCTGAGGGAAGCTCTCCGATCTGAAGCGTTGGCATCTGTTACGCAGGGCGTTGAAAGGTGATAGGGCTTATGAACAAAGATTTTTCTTTTGAGCTTTCGGCCAAGAACAGAAACAGCCTCACGCTCGATGAAAAGCTCCAGCTTGAGGTTTTCTATCAGAACATAGTGACGCACTCGCAATTGTCCCCCAGGCGGGTCGAAGCTTTGCAGAAGCAAGGCAAGAGTTGGTGCGAGATTGCCACCGTTGCCGCAACCGAGCCAACCGAGCCAAGCGGACGGAAACCGCCGCTTGATATTGATGCTCTTGAAAACATTCTCAATCAGGACGGGATATCGGTCAGGTTCAATCAAATCACGCATTGCCTTGAGGTCACGGGCGTTCCGGGAGACTACAATCCCGAATCGCTTAATTCAGAGTTGCCAACGATTCTGTGGGATTTTTACCGTCGGCGATTTTCTTGCACGGCTTCGTCTATTGCCGACCAGCTATCGGTTATCGGCGGCATCAACAGATTCAATCCGGTCAAGGAAATGCTTGACGGTTCTGAGCCTTGGGACGGACGTGACCGGGTTAGTCAGCTTTTTTCTATCCTAAACATCGGGGAAGATGATGAACTTTCTCGGGTTCTGATTCATAAGTGGTTCCTGCAGTCTCTCTCACTTGCTTTCAATGATGAGTTGCGGCCGTTCGGGGCGGACGGCATCCTGGTACTCCAAGGCAACCAGGGAGTCGGAAAGACGTCCGTTGTCCGCAGGCTTGGAATATCGCCGGAGCTTACCAAGACCGGCCTATACATCGATAGCCGCGACAAAGACACCTTGCGCCGGTGCACCTCGGCCTGGATAGTGGAGTTTGGTGAGCTCGAAAGCACGCTTCGCTCTGACCTTGAGCGGTTAAAGGCTTTCATCACATCTGAAATTGACGAGTATCGGTTGCCATACGCCCGGTCAGACAGTCACTTTATTCGGCGCACTTCGTTTGTGGCGACCTGCAATAGCGACCGTTTTCTTGTCGACCCCACGGGTTCACGCCGCTTTTGGGTTGTTCCCATCGAAAAAATCGACCTCGATGCACTCGAATCCTTTAATGCCCTTCAGCTGTGGAAACAGATTGAGCGGGAGCTTATCGGCAATGAGCAAGGTTTCAGACTTACGCCGAGTGAGCGGGAAGAACTCTCGAGGCGGAACGCCTCTTTTGATAAGCCCCTCAAGGCGCAACCTGAGATTGAAGATATTTTTGCAGATGCGGAAAATTCCACCCGCTTCGAATGGATTTGGCAAACGGTAACGGAGTTCAGGACGGAGTTTTCTTCGGCTCTGCATGCGTATTCAACCGAACAAATTGCTCGGGCACTCAATCGGCTCGGTGTCGAGAATGAGCAAAAGAGGATTGAAGGAAAGCCAAAACGGGTTAGATTCTTGCCACGTCACCGGAGAACTAACTACTGACGTATCGGCTGTAGCAGGCGTAGAGACCATTTTCCTATTGTTTTATTTTTTATTTTTCAATGATTTTTATCTAAACATAGTGTATACACCGTATACGGTACACTTGAATCCCAATGATATCAAGGGTTTTAAGCGTTACACTTTGGCCATTTTGTACCTGCTACATCTTGCTACACCTTGCTACATTAACGAAAAAGGGGGGTGAAATTATGAATTTTCAGAAATATAGCGATTCTTGCCACATTCAGAAGCTCAGTTTGCTCTTTGACTACCTGGCAACGCTTCCGCTCTCAAGCGATAAAATAGTTGAGCTTCGGGAGCTTATCTCGAAGCTTTATATAGATACTCTGACAGATGCTTTTGACGATGGAAACGACAAAGGATTCAATGCAGGCTATGAGGCATGTTCGAAAGAGCTTCGGAGCAAGAGCAAAAAATAATTTTGGCGGGCTCACGGCTCCCCATCGGAGCGGAGAACGGCGAGAAAACAGCACTTTTTCGCCCGGCTGGGAGCTTATTGTGTCCCGCCATGCAAATTTTATTTTTCGTTTTTCACAGGCAAGTTCTGCGCCTTCCTTGCCCCGCATTGGAAAAACCTTCAGACAGTACCTTAAAAAAAGAAATAACCGCCCAAAGCCTGCAAGCCGAGCGGTTAAATCTGAACTTTTTCTTTTGAGCTTAAAACCGTTGAACGATTCAGCACCATCATTATATGCTCTTTCGGTGTCATTGTCAAGAAATGAATTGATGTATGCGGTTATTCGGCTTTATATACGGCTGTTTAACCGCTTTTTGCTTTCATTGACCGTTTACACCTATTTAAACGCAAACGGCGAAAAAACGAGCAGAGAGCAAAAGAGTGAGCTTGCTTTAATCCTCGATAACAATTAAATCTTCAATCAGACAGTTCAGAGCTTTCGCAACCTTGGCGAGCTGATAAACATTTGTCGGAATGGTTTTCTCATGTTCCCAGTCTTCCAATGTGCGAAGAGGAACATCTGACTGCCTGGCAAGCTCTGACCGGGACATGCCCGCCGCCTTCCTGCGTTCTTCAATCTTTGTCATTGAACACACCTCACTTTAATTAATATTCAATCGAATATTCTTTGCCTGCCGAATCTTTGAAAACGAGCTTAACGCCCAAGGCTTCACCGATAGAACATAATTCCTTTGATGAAAAATTATCCCTTGCCATTTTGTTTGCAAAGTTTTGTCGGGTTGTTCCAACAGCTTCAGCAAGTTCGGTTTGTGTCATGTTAAGCTCTAAAAGCCTTTGTTTTATCACGGTTGATACTGACATGCAAAGCACCTCATTTCTATAATATCGTAGCGGATTTATAGTCAGACCCTTCTCCCACTATATCATATTATAACGGATTTGTGTACACTTTTCAATGTACATAATAAACAAACTTTTGCAGCAATATTTGTACACTTTTTAGTGAACTTTTTGACTGAAAAGCATTGACTTTGTAAACTAAATAGTGTACAATATAGTCACAGGTTAAGGAAAGACAGACGGAGTAAGCGAAAGCCGAAACAAGAAGGTCATGCAAGAGTGGGAACGGATAAGCCTGATAGAAACTGATATAAAATCATAGATAACTTAAAGCCGCTCACCCCTTAACAAAATACATAACGAAAGAGGTTATAGCAATGTCAACAAACGAATTAACAGCAAAGGTCAAAGAGCTCAAAGAGCTGCAAGCCCTCATTGAGGAAGCCACCGCCGAAGCCGAAGCAATCAAGGACGAACTGAAAGCCCACATGAAAGCCGCAGGAACGCAGGAAATGACCGTAGATGTTTATAAGCTCCGTTTAACAACGGTTACAAGCTCACGGTTCGACAGCTCGGCATTCAAAGCCACACACGCCGAACTGTATAATCAGTTTTGCAAGCCTACCACATCAACACGCTTTTGCGTTGCATAAGAAAAGCCCTTATCTGAACGCCGACCCAAGCAACAGATAAAGGCAACAACATACCGCCGGAGCGGATGAGTATATTATAAGCTCTCCGCTTCGGAATGTCAATAATTAAAAGAATGGAGCATTACCATGAATAACGAAGTTAAAACAGAGAGAGAAATTGACCTTGAGGAAAGTATATCAAATGCTTTTGCGGCCGCTAAACGAGCCAAGTATTTGATTGATGAAATGACTGACGAATACTTTGAAAGAAATAACGAAAAAAGCAAAGACGACCAGGCTTTTATTATTCACTTCTTTGATAAGTACAGAGCTTATTCGGAGCTTGTCAGCAATTCGATTTGGGAAGTGTGCCATATACTTTCAGAAGCCCGGGACGGCTCGGTTTAATTAACCACCGAAACCAATTACCACATGAGCAAGCACCGAAACAACGCCGGGCATTGCACCACCGATGCCCGAATTTTTACAGGAAGGTTTACGATATGGCAAGTATATCACCGAGAAAAGACAAGAACGGTAAAGTGATTTCATATCAGATACGTGTTCATCGTGGCCGTGATGCTCAAGGCAAGCAGCTCAAGCCGTTCACAATGACCTGGACGCCGCTCCAGGAATGGAAGCCTGCAAGGGTAAAGAAAGAGCTTCAGAAGGCCGCCGCATTGTTTGAGCAGAACTGCAAAGACGGCAATGTATCAACCGAAAAACAGACATTTGATTCTTACGCACGGTACGTTATCGAGCTCAAGGCCAGGACGGGCGTTAAAGTCAGCACAACCGACCATTACAAAAGACTTTTGAAGAGGATAAACGATGTTGATTTGAACGGCATCGGCCATATTAAGCTCCAGGACATTCGACCCGACCACCTCAACCGCTTTTACAAAGCATTGGAAGCTCCGGGAGCAGCCAAAACGCCCGATAGTGCAACATTGAAAGTTAATGACCTTCGGCAGAGGATAAAAACAGCATCGGGAACTCTGACACGCTTTTGCAGCGATAATCACATAGGCGAGGAAACACTACGGGTATCAATGAAGGGTAAGCCGATACAGGGCGAAACCGCCCGGCGCATTGCCGGAGCTCTGAATGTTCCGCCGGATGAACTCTTCAGATTCAGAAAGGTCAAAGGCTCATTGTCCTCAAAAACGGTAATTGAATATCACCGATTTATTTCAACCGTATTTGCTCAAGCCGTCAAAGAAGGAATAGTCCCGGTCAACGTTGCTCAGAGAGCCACACCGCCAAAACAGCAAAAGGCCGAAGCCGAGAGCCTTGAACCCGAAGATATACAAGCACTGTTTAAGGTGCTTAAAAATGAGCCGTTGAAGTGGCAGGCAATTATTAACCTATTGATTGCAACGGGAGCAAGAAGGGGAGAAATATTCGGCTTGCAATGGAAAAATGTTGATTTTAACAATAATTTTGCTACACAACTTGCAGAAACACAGCATGTA
>CAYXVM010000121.1:0-6317 GCA_964468465.1 uncultured Clostridium sp. | reverse complement strand
GGTTGAGACTGCCGATGATTGCGTCAAAATCACCTGCCCCGTTTCAATCGGAGGGCCTGCAGTTGTGCCCGTTCTCAGCGGAAAGCTTGAATACAGATTCTACGGCGACGGAAGTGCGGTTATGGGCTTTGACGGCGAATTCAGAAAACTGCTTGCAGAAATGAATATGCATCTGCCCCGCTTCGGCTTCCGCTTTGAGCTGAACGGCGGATTTGAAAACATGGAATTCTTCGGCAAAGGCCCGTGCGAGAGCTACGCAGACCGCCATCTCGGCTGCCGCTTCGGCAAATTCAACACCACCGTTTCCGAAAACTTCGTTCCTTATGTTAAACCGATTGAGAACGGAGCACATTTCGGCTCAAAATACGGCATGGTTACAAACGAAAACGGCGAGGGAATGATTTTTGCCCCTGAGAGTGAAAATTCTTTCTTCTTCAACGCCTCTCATTTCACTCCCCTCATGCTTGAACAAACGGCGCACAATGACGAGCTTCAGCCGCTTGAAAACACCGTTGTCTACACCGACTACCGCTTTGATATAAGAGGCGGTCACGGATATTATGACGAAGTTGAGCCCGAGCGCAAATGGAGCTTTGACCCGTTTGAATTCTCGGTTGCAATAAAGCCGTTCTCCGCAAAACCCGACCCGTTTGAATTTATTAAGGATAAAAGATAATAAACTAACGGCATAAATAATACGCCGAAGCAAACGACATTTCCGTCAATTGCTTCGGCGCTTTATTTTTTTAATCGTGAGTTATCCAGAATTCGCAGAACATAACGCCCATTACGGGTTCGCTGAATTCAAGGTCAACACAGCCGTTTTCGATATATTCTTTCGGCAAAACATAGCTTGCCGTTTCAAAACCGGGGGCAACAAATGCAGAATCAAAGGCTTCGTCCTTTTCGCCGCCGAACTGCGTTCCCTCATAAACCACATGACCGTTTGCGGTTATCTTGTGACCGATGAGCTGAGGTATCTTTTTGCTCAGATATGTAATTTTCAGGCGGTAATCTCCGTCATAATCAAGCCCGCCGACCTTGCATCTGAACGAAAGATTGTCATAGACCTTAAACATTGAGGTTGGCATCGCTCCGTTGTTGACCGACGGTCTGTCGCCCTGAAAATTCATATACATTCCGCTCTGCTGAGCAACTCCGCATTCCTCAAGTCCGTTTTGAGCCACAGAAAAATAATATTCATCGGGTCTGACGGTGTTGCGGTTGATTGCTTTCTGCATAAACGCTTCGGGGCTTTGCTCATTTTCAGCCGCATTCAGCCTGCCGAGCAGCCATTTTCTGTCGGTCACGGGCAGGTCAATGGTTTCGAGAACCGCTCCCCTCTCCCAGCTGTCGGCGCAGTAATTCTCAACATCAAGCTGCATTCCGATAAGCTCGAAAAGTCTCTTTGCAAGGTAATCAATATCGGCTCTCTCTTTTTTATAATCATCGTCATAGTCGGTTTCAAGAATTGCCTTTGCCGCCAAAAGATTTCCTTTGTTTATTTCTTTTTCAGCAAGTTTTATCAGTTCAAGATCAAAAATTCTCCTGCACCTTACAACATAATCGCATTTTGCCCTCATCAGAAGCTGCAAAAATCTCCAATTTTCGCTGAGGAGCGGATATTCTTTTTCTGCCGCTTCAAAGATTTCAAGCGTTGTGTCAATCGTCGGATTCTCGGCAGGGTCGCATTGCCAGTTAAGCTCCAGCGCAAGAATTCCGTCGGCTAATTTTTCGGGATTCGCTCCGTAGAAGAACAGTCGGCAATAGTCAAGCAGGCTTGTTCTGAGCTCGCAGTTCGGGAAATAATCCATATCAGCCCAGACCATCTTGTTGACATCGTCGTTAACGCCCTCCGAATAGCTGACCGAGCCGACAATATATCTGCGGGTCAGGCGATGAATCAGGCGGTATTCACGGGGTCTCGGGTTCGTTGACTCACGGCTCAGACCCGTTGCAAGAGCAAAATGCCAATCGTCACGGTCAAAATGAACCGGATATTCACAGCGGACATTGTGGGTGACATCGGGATAAAGCCTTATAGGATATTTTGACGGCAGACGGCGGCGAAGCACATCAAGAGGGAACGCCGCATTCGGGCCTGTGATTACGCCGTCAATCTCCTCGGGCTGTTTGTTCATTTCTTCAAGGAAGGTTTCGCCCCAGGTCGGAATTGAATGGGGCTGCTGAGCCGACGGCCACATCTGAGCCTGAGGGTGCGACTTTTTCAGCGCCTTTGATATTTCTTTGCATCTGAGCACAAATTCATCTGCGTTGAACTCGCCGGGGTCGCCTCCGGGCGGGAAAACAACATTGAGTCTCGGAACGGTTTCATAAAGCTTTCCCCGTCTCTCTGCCGCCTGCTCAACGGTTTCGCCGTCATTGTTCGGATGCCAGAGCGAAACATCAAGGTCAAATTCATCCGCCATCCTTGAAGCATCAACAAGGAATTCCTCCTCGTCATATTTCATCAGCCTGTTGCGCTTTGAAACGCCCTTTTCATAAGGAATATGCTCAACAATATTTGTTCCGAAAAACATCATGTCAAGATAATATCGGCGGTAATCCTCAACGCTCCATGCGTCATAGGTGTTCGGGGTTGTTCTGTAGCCTATCTGATGGCCTCTTATCTGCTTATCGGGGCTGTAAATGCCCGAAATATCCTCCGAAAGTGCGGGAACTCCGCAGACCGGAATGAGCTTTCGCAGAAACATGCCCATGCCGTAAATGAAGCCACGGATTCCGCTCGCATAAACGCAGACTGCGCTGCCCGTGCAGTCAATTTCATAGCCGTCTCTCGGAACATCTGATTTTGTTTCAAAAACAAAATTTGCATTTTGTTTTTCGGAGCAAAGCTTCGCCGCCTTGCCCGTTCTGATTCTGATTTCTTCGCTCAGAAGCTCTGCGGCCTTTTTTTCCGCATCGGTCTGTGAAAAAATCAGTATTTCATTAAAATTTATCATTCTTCGTTCTCCCGGGAATTGATTTGGCTGAGTGCCTGTTTTTTCATTTCTGCTCTTGCGTTTCGGTGTTCTTCAAGCTCGATTAACATTCTCTCCTTGGTCTTTCCGTGAACATTGAAAAGCAGGAGTGAAAGTCCGTAGCCGAATCTTGCAACGGCGGGAGCAAGGCAGAATATTCCCCAAATTCCTTTGAGCACCTTGGGGTCGGTGTGCGGAACGATGTTGCCGTATGAATCGTGCTGGGGCTTGAACTTTATCCAATCGAAAACAGCACCCGAAAGCAGGGCGTGAACGCTTGAAGAAAGCTTGTTGACATAGCTTGAAACCGCATTGACTATTCCCTCGTTGCGGATTCCGTTTTGCCATTCAAGATAGTCGAACATATCGCCCTTGAGAAGCGGGTCGCAGACGCTCATAACCTGGTTGGGCAGACCGCAGACGGTCAGACCGACCGTAACAATAACAAAATCGAGCCAATAGTTGCCCGTCGGTTTATATCCGATGAAATAAAGAACGGTGTAGGCAACGCCGCTGAAAAGGCCTGCCGAAACGGCGGTTGTTCTGAGGCCGAACTTTTTAATAAGTATCGGGGTTGACGGGGTTATAACATAGTTCGGGATACCCGTGAAAAGGCTGCAAAGCAGGCGGTTTGAAAGTCTGCCCGTGCAGTTGAGCCAGAAGAAATCCTCCGATGCTCCGCCGACGCCCTTGATTCCTCCGAAAAAGTTTGAAAGCAGGAGAACCGCAAGCGGACGGCAGGTCAGAATTGACTTTGCAGATTTCAGGAATCCCGTTTCTTTCATTTCTTCTTTTGATGCGACCGTAACTCTTTCACGCATGGTAAAGAAACCATAGATTGCGCCTAAGGCAGCGAAAATAACAAAGAAAATCGAGAAGCCTCTGTAAACCTCAACCTGAGTTACGGCATTTTTGGTTACTCCCGGAACAAAGTCAACGAACACGGGCACAAGCGACGGCAGCCAGGTGAATAGATTCATGAATTTCTGCGTCGCAATCAATGTACTTCGCTCGTTGGTGTTCGGGGTCATGTTATAGAGCAGCAATTCCCAGCCGCTCAGATACGAAAAGCCTATGCCGTAAATTATCGTTGTTACAAGCGCATAGATAAAACGCTCACCCGACGAAAACGAATTCGGAACGACATAAAACAGAATTGACGCAATCGCCCAGAAAGGCATCGGAAAAATCAGGAACGGGCGAAGTCTGCCCCACCTTGTTCTGCTTCGGTCAATAATTATTCCCGATAAAGGGTCATCAAGAGCGTCCCAGAGGGTCGAAACCGTTCCGAGCAGACCGTAAGCCTTGCCCGAAAGCCCGAGAAAGCTCATCATAAAATACTGCTTGGTTGAGCCGATGAAGCTTGTCAGATTGTTGAGGCCGTAAGATGTTATCGCAAAAGCGGCAATTTCTCTGGGTCTTACAAGGCGTTTAACCTCGCCCGAGCCCGTGTTCTCGCTTTGAACTTCAACGGCGGCATTGTTTTTCTCAGCCATTCTGTCATCTCCGTTTATTCAAAATGAATTATAATGTATATAAACAGATAATAGCATATATACTCCTTTTAAGTCAATCAAACAAATCACTATTTACCATTTCAACAAAATCCGGTTGGCTTTTTTATGCAAAACGACTATCGGAAAATGATTCCCAAAACCATTAACAATGCTGTTATTTTTTTTAAAATAATCGGTATTGACAGTATAAGTCTGCCATAGTAAAATGAGACTGAACCTCGTTAAAAAAATATGACGGAGGCGAAGAAAATGAAAATAAGAATTGATGAGAATAAAAGATTTCAGACCTTAACCGGCTTTGGCGTCAGCGGCGCATGGTGGGCACAGTTTGTCGGCGGCTGGACTGACATTGACGAAGAATCGGGGCTTGAAAAAAGAGAGAGAATTGCTCAGCTTTTGTTCGATAATGAGCAGGGAATCGGCATCAGCCAATACAGATACAATATCGGCGCAGGCTCTGCGGATTCAAACGCAGGCCGCTACAGCACCGACCGCAGAAGAACAAGAGGGCTTGAAAAAGCTCCGGGTGTTTACGATTGGGGCAATGACGCAAACGCCGTTTGGTTCATGTATGCGGCAAAGAAATACGGCGTTGATGAAATAACGCTGTTCGTTAATTCTCCGCCCGAACGCCTGACAAAAAACCGCAAAGCTTATCTTGATACTGCGTTAAGAACGAATCTGAGCAGAAAGAATATTGACGAATTCGCAAAATACTGCCTTGATATAACCGAGCATTTTGTGAATGAGGGCTTGCCGATTAAATATATCTCCCCTGTCAACGAGCCTGTCTGGGTGTGGCTTGAGAATCAGGAGGGCTGTCATTACCGCCCGTGTCAGGTTTATGCGCTGATGAAAGTATTTGCAAAGGCATTGGATGCCCGAAAAGGCTTGAAGGGCGTTAAGCTCGCAGGAGCAGAAAACGGCGATATCCGCTGGTTTAACAAGACATATTCACACATTATGCTCAGAAATCCCCTTATCCGCTCAAAGGTTGACGGAGTAGACATTCATTCCTACTGCCTGCCGACTCCGAAAATTCCGCTTTTGAATAAGCCGCTCAACGACAGGCTTGCCTATGCAAAACGCTACAGAAAATGGATGGACAGACATTATCCCGACGCCCCTGTCAAAATCAGCGAATGGTGCCATATGCAGGGCGGCAGGGATTACGGCATGAATTCCGCTCTTGAACAGG
This sequence comes from uncultured Clostridium sp., assembly GCA_964468465.1. Classification (GTDB taxonomy): domain Bacteria; phylum Bacillota; class Clostridia; order Oscillospirales; family Acutalibacteraceae; genus CAG-177. Next base: position 621 of record CAYXVM010000121.1, on the reverse strand, counting down.
CTAAAATAATGGCAGAGGATCTTACGGTTATGAACGCCGTGGCTTGGCAGCTTTGGATCGGTCTGTCCGAGGTGGATTATTGCGACGGAATTATTTACTATTTCGACGAAAACGGAGAAAACACCTTTAAACTGACAAAAAGATATTACGCTTTCGGCAATTTTTCAAAATACATAAAGCGCGGTTCTGTCAGAATTGACGCTCAGATTGACTGCGAAAACGCTTATGCAGTTGCCTTTGACTGCTCAGACGAGCTTGCCGTTATAATAATCAACTTTTCTGAAAAGGCCGAAGAATGCAGCATTGATTTCGGCGAAAAATCCGCCGTTATGTATGTTACAGACGAAGAAAAAAGCCTTGATAAGCAGGAAATTGAGAACCTCGGCAGTTTTTCGGTCAGCGCAAAATCGGTCAATACGGTTATTATAAAGAAAAAATAAATCATAAAATTATGATAAATCCCGGGAAGAATTATCTCCCCGGGATATTTTATTTTTGGATTTTCGCAAAATATCGGTAGTGGCGAACTGCGTTCGCCCGCTGAAATTTGCTTTAACCCACGGAACGCCGAGGACGGCGTTCCCTACGGGAGAAGTGCATTTTTTGGATTTTCCTGCAATC
>CAYXVM010000120.1:0-6346 GCA_964468465.1 uncultured Clostridium sp. | reverse complement strand
CGGGAACTCCGAGGGAAGAAATATTCGACCCCGAGGCTTGCAGTAATTATATGAAAACCAAATTTCAGAAAATAGGCAGGGGAGCAGTCTGCGGAATCTGCATGAAGGTCTGCCCGCTTAACAAACCAAAGGATTAACGAAAGGATGTTTTGATTAATGTTCACCGAAAAACAAATTGGGCGTATGCTCTCAAAGCTTGAAAGATTTGAGAACACGCTTGAGCCGATGGTTTTCACAAAGGTTGCCGAAATAGGCGCATCGGCTTATGAAACCACCGAAAGGCTCCACGACATTCCCGACGCTTCTCTGTTCAAGCCCGTTGAAAAGGGCTTCAATTGGGGCGGCGAGGGCGCTTATTGCTGGTTTAAGACGGAGTTTACCGTTCCCGCAGAGCTTGACGGCAAAAATCTATTCATCAGACCCAACACTCAGGGCTATGAATCGCTTCTTTGGGTCAACGGTATGCCGTTCGGCACTTTTGCAACAAAAATCGTGTTCACGGGTCACGGCAATCACTACTGCGACCTGCTGAAAATGAATGTTGCCGCAGGCGAAAAAATCGAAATTGCAATCGAGGTTTATGCAGGTCACTCCTATAAAGGCTGTGCTCCGCTTGAAAATCTTCCCTTGCTCGATTATAAATATACTTTCGGCGGAATCGACATCTGCGTTAAGGATTATGAAATTCAGGAGTTCTATTTTGACTTAAAGGTGCTCAACGAGCTTACCGCAAGCCTTGATGAAAGCTCTTTCCGCAGAGGCGAGCTTGTTAACGCTCTTTATGAGGCTCACAAACGCCTGCTTTATTCATATGAGGATACCGATGATGAAAGCTTCCGTGAAGCTCTCAGAGCGGCTCATCCTTTCCTCAAAGAAGCTCTTGCAGTCAAAAACGGCCCCGAAGCACCTTTTGCGGGCATTATCGGCCATTCTCATATGGACACCGCTTGGCTTTGGCATGTTCCCGAAACGGTCAAGAAATGTGCAAGAACATACTCGAATCAGATATCCCTCATGGAGCAGTATCCCGAATATAAATTCGTTCAGAGCTCAGCATGTCATTCCGACATGATTCTGAAGAATTATCCCTCACTTTTCGCAAAGATTCAGGAAAAGGTTGCCGATGGCAGATATGAGCCCAACGGCGGCGTTTGGGTTGAATGCGACTGCAACATAACCTCGGGCGAATCAATGGTCAGGCAGTTCCTCTGGGGTCAGAGATTCACAAGAAAGCATTTCAACTTTACCTCCGACTGCTTCTGGCTGCCCGATACCTTCGGCTACAGCGCCGCAATCCCTCAGATTATGAAAGGCTGCTGTGTTGATTATTTCCTGACAACCAAAATAGATTGGAACGACACCAACACCTTCCCTTATGATACTTTCTATTGGCAGGGCATTGACGGAACAAAGGTGTTCACCCATTTCAACAAAACCCATTGCTGGCCGTCTCCCGAGGATCTTTGTAACACGGTTTACGGCGACAGAAAGACCAAAGATTCAATCCGTGAGAGAAGCGTAACCAACATGCGCCTTGTCTCCTACGGCTACGGTGACGGCGGCGGAGGACCGCAGTTTGAGATGATTGAATGCTCAAAGCGTGTCAAGGATCTCAACGGTTGCTGCAAGACCGAGTATACGACGGTTTCCGACTTTATGCACAAGCTTGAAGGCTCTGCAAAGAATCCCTCAACCTATGCGGGCGAGCTTTATCTTGAGCTTCACAGAGGTACGCTCACCAATCAGCATAACATCAAACGTCACAACAGAAAAGCAGAGCTTGCGCTTCGTGACCTTGAATATTTTACCGTTAATAACGCTGTTAAGTCGGGCGTTGCGGCAACCGATGAAAAAACGCATCCGCTCTATGAAAAACTGCTTATAAATCAGTTCCATGATATTCTTCCCGGCACCTGCATTCCCGCCGCTCACGCTCAGTCGCTTGAAGAAACGGGCTATATCATCAAAACCGCAAGAGAGCTTGTAAAAGAAGCTGTCAGCGGAAGCGGAGAGACGGTTACCGTCACAAATACACTTTCATTTGACAGAAACGACCCGATTTTCATTGAGTGCGAAGAAGGCCTTGTTGCGGACTGCGAGTGCAAACAGCAGAGCTACAAGAATCTTGACGGCAAAAATGTTCTTATCATCAGCGGAATCACCGTTCCCGCATTCTCAACCGTTAAGCTTAATCTTGTAAAGGGCGAATCGGGTAAAGACAGCGAGATAGTTCTTGACGGAAACAGGCTTTCAACTCCGTTTGCCGAAATTGAGTTTGACGGAAAGGGCTATATTTCATCTCTCGTTGATAAGCGTGCAAACAGACAGGTCAGGGGAGAGGGCTATCCGCTCAACACCTTCCTCATTGCCGAGGATCTTCCGAGCGCATGGGATAACTGGGATGTTGACGCTGACCTTGAATGCAAGTTTGAGGACAGATCCTCGCTTATCAGCCGTGAGATTGTTTCTCACGGAGCGGCGGCTCTTGTTGTCAGAAGCAAATATCAGGTTTCAAAGAAATCAACCGTCACTCAGGACGCATTCTATTTTGCAGATACTGCCGAAATCCGCTTTGATACCATCATGGATTGGCAGGATAATCACCGCTTCCTCAAAACCGCATTTGACACCTCGGTTCAGAGCAACTTTGCCCGCCATGAGATTCAGTACGGCAATGTTCTCAGACCGACAACACGCAACAATTCAATCGAAAAAGCAAAGTTCGAGGTTGTTAACCATAAGTATACCGACCTTTCCGAGACCCGTTTCGGAGCGGCAATTCTCAACGACGGCAAATACGGTATCGGCGTTGAGGGCGGCAAAATCCGTCTTTCACTTCATAAGGGCGGCACAAGACCCGATTTCAACGGCGACAGAGGAATTCACAGAACCGTTTATTCGTTCCTGCCTCATATGGGCGGTTTCTCCTCAAACGAGGTAATCAAGCCTGCATATGAGCTGAATGTTCCCGTTGTTGTCGGCAAGGGCGACTATGAATCCGTTGCACTTGTTCTTCCCAAGGCAGATAATGTTATCGTTGAAGCAATAAAGCCCTGCGAGGACAGCGAAAATGCGTTCATTGCAAGACTTTATGAGGCGGAGGGAAGCTTTACCAACTGCCCCGTAGAGTTCTTCGGCGGAGCGAAAAAGGTTGAAATCACCAACATGCTCGAAGAAGTTCAGTCCGAGGTCAAGGATAATGACCTTACATTCCGTCCGTTTGAAATCAAGACCGTCAAGGTCAGCTATTAAGCGGTGACATTATGAAAGTATTTACCGAATCAATAGGCTATAACGGCGCAACTCTCACATGTTATCTTCCTCAGATTACAGACGAAATTACGACATCGAAAAAAAGACCCGCAATTCTCGTTATCCCCGGCGGAGCATATTATAACTGCTCCGACCGTGAGGGCGAGCCCGTTGCGCTGGCTTTTGCCTCAAAGGGTTATTCGGCATTCGTGCTGAAATATTCGGTGGGCGAGGGGAATGCGGATTTTCCGAGACCCCTCAATGAAGCCGAGGAAGCCCTTGAAATGATTTATAATAGCTCCGAAGAATGGGGCGTTGATAAATCGAGGGTTGCGGCAATCGGCTTTTCTGCCTGCGGTCATCTCTGCGCCGCTCTGTCAACCATGGGCAGAGTTAAGCCTGCGGCAAGCATTCTCGGCTATCCCTGCATTCTTGAAAATGACAAGACAAACTGCAAGATTGCAACCGAAATGATTCCGCTTGACCGTGAGGTAACGGGCGAAACACCGCCGACATTCCTTTTCGGCTGCTGTGAAGATACATGCGTTCAGATTGTCAATTCTCTTGCATATATCAACGCTCTCAACAAAGCCGGTGTTCCGTTTGAGGTTCATATTTTCCAAAAGGGATATCACGGCTTTTCGCTTGCGAACAGCTCTGTTTATGCAACTCAGGCTGAAATTGATTATACCGCACATACCGCCGTCTGGTTCGATATGTGCATAACATGGCTTGAACAGGTATTTAACAAATAAAAAAACTGCTGACTTTTCCGAATTGGAATTGTCAGCAGTTTTCATTTTAATTATACCTCTGCGCCTATATCTTCACCGAGGTCGCAGGTGTAAAGCCATTCGATTTTATCGCCGTTTTTGACCGTGTAAGAACTGCACCCGAGATTTGGGAAAACGCCGTTAACCTTGAACATCCAGCCCGATTTTGAGCCGCAGTCCTTTTCATAGATTTGGTGGATTCCCTCAACATAATAGCTGCCGTAGCCGCCCGAATATGAATATTCAAGCTGAATACCCGAGCTTTGGCAATATTGGCAGTTGCCGGAGCAAGGATTGTTTGCACAAGCCCGTTTCAGTATGTCAAAGACCGTTTCGCCCTGTTCAAATTCAACGGTTACGGTTTTCAGGATTTTTCCGTCTGCGGGGACGAAAAATTCTTTTCCGCTTTTGAGCTTATCCATATTATTGAGGATTGTTGAACAGTCAATCGAAACCGTGCAGCGGAGCTTTTGCGGCTTCGTCGGGGTCGGATTAACCGCGGGTGTATCGGCAGGATATGTTTCCGTTCTTTCGGTCGTTGTTGTTGTCTTTGCCAAGGTTGAAGCGATTGTTACGGTTGTTGCCAAGGTTGAAAGAGCGGCGGTGGTTGAGGGCGAAGTCGGCAACGGCGTTCTGACGGTCGTTCGCTGAGGACGCTTTTTCGGCGCAGTTGTAGTTTTAACCGCCGAGATAACCGAAGCGGCAGTTGATTTAACCGTGTTTTTAATGCTCGTTTTCGGCTTCGCTGTTGTTTGCGCCGTGCTGACCGTTTTTCCTTCTTCCGTAGTTTCGGTTGCAACTGTTGAAGAAGCTTCAGAGGTTTTGACGGTTAAATCCGTTGATACCGTTGACACAGTTGTGGCTTCGCTTGTCTGAGCCTGTTTTTCGCTTTCTCTTCTGCACGAAACGCAGGCAAAAAGAAAGATAAATGTAAGAAATAATGCAGTAAATCTTTTCATTTTATGTTACCTGAAAATTCCAATAATAAAATTAAATATTTGCCTGAAAAAGTCGAGAACCTTTTGGAAAAATGTTTTCTCGGCTTGTTTTTCAACCCTTTCAACGGCAAAAACCGTTCCGGAATCGTTTTTATAAAACAGCGTTCCGCCATCATCGGAGCAAATCGGGCTTATGCAGTAGCCCCGTGCCCCCTCGTCGGGAACAAAAAGCTGTTCGGTTATCGGCTCGGTCTGACCCGTTCGGTCGGTTAAAACGGTTATGCCGCCCGGAGCGGAGTTATAAGCTGAATAAATATAAACATTTCCGTTCTCGCTCTCATAAGCGGTTGAAACAAGCATTTCATTCTGCGGATATCCGTTCATTTCAGCCGAATAAATCGGTGACAGTGAGTCTGCATCAATAACGCAGACCTTGCCGCCGAAGCCCTGAGATTGAACGCCGATATAAAGCCTGCCGTTATAAATAACGGGTGTCGAGGTGCTCGCTCCCGAGAGCTTCAAAAATTCGGGATTTCCGAATTTTCCGTCCGATCCGAAAGGAACGGAATAAAGATATCCCGCTTTCGTAACGCAGAAAAGCTTTCCGCCGTATTCCGTGATTCCGCTTCGCTGATCGCCGATAATCTCAGCGCAGTCAATCGGTTCGCCGCTCAGTCTGTCAAAGCATTTGAGAGCGGACGGAGCGGTTTCTTCAGCAGAACCGCTATCGCCGCCGACAACAACATATTTTTGGTTAACGAAGCATTCCGACCAATAAAATCCGCCTTTTTGGGCAAAACTCCACAATAATTCTCCGTTTTCGGCGTTAAGACAAACGAAATTTCCGTCAAGCTCTTCGTCATTCCAGAAACCTGTGTAAATGCATCCGCCGAATGAAACTATCGGAGTGAGCGCCTGACCGCCGAGAGCGTCGCTGAATTTCCAAAGCGGTTCAAGAGTGTTGAAATCAAAAGCCTGAACCGTTCCGTTTTCGAGCGGGCAGTATATCTTGCCGCCGTCAATGAGTGCGGGGGTGTAGCCGAAGCTCGGCTCGTCCGCCATTTCCGCTTGCCCGATTATTTCCCCGCTTTCTGCATTAATCTTATAAAGCGTTTTGCGGCTCATCGTTATAACGCAGCCGTCGGCAACGCTCGGAACGCTCGGAGCATCACGATAGCTTTTGCCGAGCTTCAGCGACCATTTAAGGCTTGCTTCGCTTTGGCTGATGGGCGTTTTTGAATCTGTTATTTCGCCGAATGCAAGAAATGAAAATGATGAACAGAGAATCAGAATGCAGATAAACAGACCGATTAATTTATTGATTTTTCTCATTTGACAATACCTGCAATGAATTCAATAATTCTGCTGAACCATGTAATGTTG
>CAYXVM010000119.1:0-6375 GCA_964468465.1 uncultured Clostridium sp. | reverse complement strand
CCTCCCTCTTGAGGGAGGTGGCACGGCGAAGCCGTGACGGAGGGAGTTAAATTCCGGTTTTTTGAGTGAAAAGTGAAAATGTAAAATGTAAGAATTAAGAGTTACAAGGTAGGGCGGGGCTTGCTCCCGCCGTTTATCATTTAATAAGTTTTTTATTACCCAATCCTATTGAAGAACACCGCTCCTGCGGAAATCGCAAGGCCGAGGCCGAGGAAGGCGGCGGCGGTCAGTCCGTTGAACACCGCTCCGAGCGAGGTGCAGTAAAGCGCAAGGCTGAGAACAAAGCCGAGTGCGCTCAGAACTATCTGAACTATCTCGCCAAGGCGCATTTTTGAGCTGATAAAGCAGGAATTTGCAACCGCTTTGAGCATTGAATAAGCCGTTCCGTCGTGAACAATCCTTGCGGGCAGTCTGTCGCAGACAGCGTCTCTCCTGCGTTTGAACAGCTTGCCTGCAACGGCGGAAAGAACCTTGAAATTCTCCTGCGGCATGCCAAAGCTCTTTGAAATAAGCTCCTCGGTAACATTAACATCGTTCGTGCGGACGAGAACCTGAATTCCGCTGCTTTCAAGCTTTTTGAAATAGGGCATCAGATTCATGTCAACCGCATAGCTGACAACGAAAAGTGCGGCGATTTTGCCCGCAACGGCAAGATACATAACCTTTCTGCCGCTGTGTGAATATCTTTCTTCAAGAGTTTTTTCGGGAACTTCAATATTATGATGAATAAGCAGGTTGCGGTTGCCCAGAAGCACCTTCTGACCGTGGATTCTCGCCGCAATGCCGAGCTTATCCTCATAGACAAGCTCTTTGACGGGCGGCAGAAGATCCTGCCTGCCGTCAACAACCTGTTCAAAGCTCTCTCTGAGCGGACCGCCCGATTTGATAACGAGCGCCGCCGCATAAAGCAGAACATCGTCGATTCTGATGTTTTTGAAATCCTTCATTCCGTGCATGGTGCAGCGTGAACGGTCAAAAATATCCGCCGAATCCATAACAACTGCGTTTGCCGAAGCCGTTTTTTCGGCTGCGTCAAGGCTCGCAATCATTGTTCCCTCAATATTCAGCCCTTTGTTGACCGTTCTGACGGCAAAGGCAGGGATAAACAAGGAGAACACGGGCGAACAGACGCAGAAAGTGCCTGCAAAGGCGGAAAGCGCAGACATAACGCTCTTTTCAATGATTCCCGCAGCTATGGCGGCAATTGCAGAGGCGACGCCTGCCGCAATAAGGAGCGATCTGATAAGCTTGGGATTATCGTGATCCGCACCCGAATTTTTGATGAAATCCGAGGGGAAAGCAAGCTTTGAGGAATAAACAAGCTCTGCGTTGCCCATCATAAGACCTCTGCCGAGCTCAAAAATCTCGGATTCGTTCTCAAACGGATGAACGGCATACATATTGTGTTCGTATTTATAAGCGCAGACCTCGAAGTTTCCGAGAATGCGCTGAGCGTCAATCTTGTCGGCAATCTTGCCAATCAGAACTCCCGTTACTGCCGCCGCAGAAAAAACAGAAGTTGCGTTGCCGTTTCCGCCGATTACCGCCGCAAGAGTGTTCTGAGCAAGAGCAACGACTATCGAAAGGCTGACAGCCGTGCCGCCGTTGATTCTGTTCTTGAATATCCCCGTAATTCCGTCAACGAATTTTACATTGTCGATTGCGGCGGCGGCAATGAGCAGAACCGCATTGATAACGCACATTGCGGTTGAGCCCGAAACAAACGCCGTTGTCTCAATCGAAAGCTTATCGGCAAGAATGGGAATGAGATTGAACACTATAATCAGAAATTCGACAATTCCGACCGCAGCGAGCGCAACGGTCGCCTTTTTGCTCTTTTCGCCGAGCATGGTATGAACCGAGGAACGCTCCGCAGGCGATGAATATTCATTCGCAACGGGTCTTTCATTCTCGATTTCCTGTTCATGCTGTTTTTCTTTTTTTCTTGTCTTTTTCTCCTGCCTTGCCCTGTCCTCGGGCGGAGCTTCAAAATCGCCCTGGAATTCTTCGTCAAGGTCAAGAGCGTCAACAAGCTTGAAATTCTTCGCTTTCTGCTTGCGCTTCTCCCAAAGCTGTTCCTCAACATCGTTTTCGTAAGTTTGGTCGGGAACTTCCTCCTCCGGCTCATCTTCAAAGCCCGTGAGAACGATCTGACCCTCAACATCAACCCCTGCGGGGGATGATTTCTTTTCAGAGCCGCCGACGGGCTCCATAATACGGGTTTTCTCCTGCTCCAGCTCCTTGGCGGTCTCTGCCGCAATGACTTTCGGCATAGCTTCAAGACCGTTTTCTCCGTCGGAGTCGGATTTTTTAACGACAATGCCCGGAGTTTCAACAATTCCGCCGTCGTTTAGCGGCTCGATTTCGGCGGTGCTTTCAAGCTTCAGAGTTTCAAAGAAACGGGTTCTGTAATCGGTTTCTTTAATATGTTCCTCTTTCGGCGGTTCGCTCTGCTTTTTCGCAAAGAACTCCGCCGCCGCAGTTTCTTCATCAAAGAAATTATTCAGTTTTGCAGGCTCTTTCTTGGGAGCGGCGGGCTTTTCGGGCTCCTGCCATGCAAATCTCAGCGACGAAGGCTCGGGGATATCCTCGGGAACAATGACCGTTTCAAGCTCGAACATTGACTCGTCAAATTCATCCTGGGACGGGTCAAAAAACGATTCCTGACCCTCAACCTCGGCGTCGGAGGAAGATGAAGAAATATCCTGCATTTCTTCTTTAGGCTCCGACTGCTTTGCCATGGGCTTGACCGTGAACATTCCCGTGTCAAATTCACGGCTGAGAATTCTTTCAAAATCCTCGGCAGGAGTCAGCGGTTTTGTTGATTTCGGAACATATTCCTCGCCATTTTCCTCGGCAATCAGCCTGTCGATATCGTCAAGCGACCATGTTTTTGAAGGCTCCGAAGCCTCCTGTTCAGTATTCTGCTTTGATTTTTTAACTTCTGCAAGAATTTCGTCTATTTCTTTGTCGGAATTTTTGTTTATATTTTCGTTCAAAGCATTCACCTACCTATGTTTAGCAATTTCATACATTAAAATTCCCGCCGCAACCGACGCATTGAGCGAATTAACGCTGCCCTTCATCGGGAGCGACACGATAAAGTCGCATTTTTCTTTCACGAGACGGCTGATTCCCCTGCCCTCGGAGCCGATGACAAGAGCAACCGAGCCCGAATAATCCTGCTCATCCCAGCGCTTGCCGTCCATATCCGCTCCGTAAATCCAGAAGCCTTTTTTCTTCAGCTCATCAATTGTTGACGGCAGATTGGATACCCTCGCAACGGGAACATATTCAACCGCTCCCGCCGAGGTTTTGCCGACCGCATAGGTCAGCGCAACTCCGCGCCTTTTGGGGATTATGATTCCGTGAGCTCCGCAGGCGTCGGCGGTTCTGATGATTGCGCCGAGATTGTGCGGATCTTCAATTTCATCGCAGATTATCACAAAGGGAGCTTCGTTTTTGCTTTTTGCTTTTTCGAGAATATCCTCAACCGTGGAATATTCATGCACCGCCGCCCATGCGGCAACTCCCTGGTGATTTTCTCCTGAGCAAAGCTTGTCAAGCTTTCTGCTGTCGGTCTCCTTAACGACAATGCCTCTTTCACGGCATTGAGCAATGATTTTGCCGACCGAACCGCCGATTTCGCCCTTTGCGACAAGCAGGCTGTCAATCGCCCTGCCGCTTTTGAGTGCCTCGGCAACGGCATTTCTGCCGATTATCAATCCCTGCCTGGGCTCGTTCTGTGTTTCCATAAAATCAAGCTCACTTCCGTTTAAAGTTACGGCATCGCCGCATATTTGATTTATTATATCATAAAATACAGAAAACATACAGTATATTTTTAATATTTACAAAAAAATATTCAACTTTTTTGCAAATCAGAGCTAATAATTGACACATTTTTCCAATTATGCCGTGTAAAATAAAATCGGTTGCCATTTTCTTCCAATTAAATGAAAGGATTTTGAAAACATGGAGCATTCAAGCACGGTTCAAAGCAGAGATTTTACGGATATAATCTGGGATAAAGGAATTAAGATTTTAACCTGTGCGCTGTATTTCGTTGCAAGCTTCATTCTGTCGGGTGCGGGTCTGCTGTCGCTGAAAGCTCCGCTTTGCGTCGGGCTTGCGGCGGCTTGCACGGGCGCTGAGCTTGCTTTTGTGTCTGCGGGCGGGGTTGCGGGAGCAATCCTGCGCCTGAGCGGAGCGGACATAATAAATGCAGTCATTCCGCTTGCGGGAACGGCAGGGGTCGTGTTGATTCTTGAACATCTCGGCATAAAGAAAAAGCGCAGAATGATACTTTCGGTCTGCGTTTTCGCTTTCTGCCTTGCAAGCTCCGTTGCGGTCATGTTTTCGGAAGCTCCGACTCTTAACGGCTTCATTCTTGCGGTCTGTTCAAGCCTGCTCTGCGCTTCGTCGGTCACTTTCTATTCGGGAACGGCAGAAGTCATTGAAAAAAGGCGCAACCCTTATCTGCTCGACAATCACAGCCTTGTCTGCATCATTGCAAGCCTCTGTTCTCTCCTGCTCGGAGCGTCGGAGCTGAGCATAATGGGCTTCAGACCTGCAAGATTTTTCGGCTGTTTTGTTATTATAACAGCCGCCTATCTTTTCAGCCGCTCGGGCGGAAGCATTGCGGGAATTGCAATCGGATGCAGCATTGCCGTTTCGGGGACAAGCGTTGCACTGAGCATCTGCTACAGCCTTTGCGGCATGATTTCGGGAATTTTTTCAAAATTCGGTCAGATAGCCTGTGCGCTTGCCTTTTCTCTGACCGCAGGAGCGGCGGCTCTGATTGACGGCTCAAGGGAGGGAATCTCGGTTTTTGCCGAGGCTGCGGCGGCGGCTTTCATTTTTGCGGCAATTCCGGGCAGACATCTTGCCGTTATCCGTAGTAATATTCTTAATCCAAAAATAAAAAGAATCGAATCCGAGTTTTGCTCCGCAGGCACACGCCTGCTTGAAGCTTCAAAGGCAATAGGCTCGGTTTCGGAGTGCGTTGCCTCGGTCTCAAAAGGCATCGAAGCGCTTTCGCCGGCAAACGATACGATAATCTGCATGAGGGTCAGGGAAAGAATCTGCTCGGGCTGTCCTTTGAAGGATTCGCTTTGCCCCGAGCAGGGCGAATTTTCACATATTCTTGAAAAACTGAGCGGCGGAGAGCGAATCACGGCAGAGGATTTTTCGGTCAATTTCAATTCAAAATGCCCGAGTGTTCCGAAAATTGCGGAATGTTTTAATCGGGTTTATGCGAGCCGAAGTGCCGTGAGCGCATTGCAGGCAAATTCCGCAAGGAACAGAGAGCTTGCCTGCGGTCAGTTCGACTGGATGTCCTCCCTGCTCAGCGAACTGTCGGAGGAGCTCGGCAACGGAGCGCAGACGCTTTTCGGAAAAGAAAAAAGCGCCCTCAGGGTGCTTTCGGAGCAGGGTTTTAATGTTCTATCGGTAAGCTGCGTTCAGCCGCTTTCGGGTGCGCTGAGGCTGAACTGCATCGTTGAGGATATCCCGCCGTCAACGAGCCTTTCTCAGCTGACCGCCGCCGTTTCCGCAGAGCTTGAGGTTCAGCTTCTTCCGCCGAAAATCAGGGAACACAAAGACGGCAAGGAGCTTTTGTTCCTCAGAAAAGAGCTGTTCAAAATAAGGCTCGGCTCTGCGGCGGCAAGCTGCGGAAATCAGCGGCTCTGCGGCGATTATTTTGAATGCTTCCAGACGGAGTCGAAATCATATATCATTCTCAGCGACGGCATGGGCACGGGCGGCAGGGCGGCAATCGATTCAACCATGACGGTAGAGCTTTTCTCACGGCTTATCAGAGCCGGTCTGAGCCTTGACACCGCCCTTAGCATTACAAATTCTGCTCTTTCGGTCAAATCGGAGGACGAGTCTCTCTCGACCCTTGATGTTGCCGAAATCGACCTTTTTGACGGCAGTACGGTTATTCTCAAAGCGGGAGCCGCTCCGTCTTTTTACACGGCGTCGGGCAAGGTCAAAACGGTTGAAATATCTTCAACTCCGCTCGGAATCCTCAGCAAAGTCAGCTTCAGCCGATACAGCCTGAAGCTGCACGGCGGCGACACGCTCGTTATGGTCAGCGATGGCGTTCTCGGCGGCGGAAACGGCTGGATAAAGGATGAAATAAAGGCTTTCGGCGGTTCGGCTCATGCATCGGAATTTTCGGAGAGCGTTCTTGACATTGCCCGCCGGAAATGCGGCGAAAAATTCGACGATATGACCGTCATTACCGCCGTTGCGGAGGAAGCGTGAAGCGTTTTTCTCTCGGTTAACCGTAGGGGACGGGTCGCCCGCCTTGAATCAAATGAAGAAATGAAGTGTGCCTGCGGCACATGAAGTTTTTGCTGTCGCAAAAAT